>JAQULY010000078.1 GCA_028718445.1 Kiritimatiellia bacterium | reverse complement strand
AGCAGCACTGAAACCGTGTCCGCCGGCTTGCGCTCTGCGGTGTCAGACTGCCCGCTCAGGAGCACCTCGACCGCCACGTCGCCATCCGACGGCTCGATCCGCAGCCGGTTCTCAACCCGATGCCATTGACCATCGTCAGGAATCGCCGTGCAGGCATAGGATGACGGTTCGCGGTTCGGCAGTTTCCGTATTCCGATAAAAGCCGCCTTCCCGTCAACGCACTTGAACCAGGCCGAGACTACGACCACCCCGCCGTCCGGCAGAGCGCCGAGTTCTGCCACGGTCCGGGCATGCGAATACACCTCTGTGGACACATCGCGAAAGAGCAGCGCGTAGGCGCCCAAGTGCGCATCGGTGACGACCTCCAACAGCCCGCCCGGCGGATCGCCGCCTTCGTTCCACTCGGGAATCCTGTCCCGAACACCGTCATTGGCGTTGCCGTAGAACCGCTCGAAACCGCCGTTCGCCAGCGGGCTGCCAGCGGCGCCAAGCGCGGCGGTGGTCAGAACGATGTGTCCGCAGATCCGGAGGATGGCGCAGGCCTGCATCCGGAGAGCCCGGTGGAAGTGTCTGGTCATGACGTGCGCTCCTATCTGTTTCCGTCGTCGCTCCCGCCCGGTGTCGAGCTGACCGGATTGCGCGTAGCGAACCCGCCAAACGGCGGCTTGGCGACACATGATATACCAGGTTGCGCCGATAGTCAACGTCGCACTGAGGAACGCGCGACCAGCATGGGAGGCACGATCACGCGTTCGACCTTGCGATCGAGAATCAGCCGGGCGGCTTCGCCCGCCATTGCATCCACGCGCGGCGAGACGCTGCTGAGCGAGAGCGCCTCGCTCCAGGGCGTATCCCAGTAGCCGACCAGGCCGACATCACCGGGAACGTGCCATCCCATCGCCTGCACGGCGCGGTGGATGATCACGGCTTTCCAGTCCGCTTCGCACAGCACCGCCGTGTTCCTGCCCAGGTCCTTGAGCATTGCCTGGGCGGTCGCGATTTCCCGTTCCTCGCTCTCGGCCGCGTAGACATCGAACACCTTCAGCGTCATCCGCTTCTCGCGGCAGGCTTTCTCAGCCCCGGAAATCATGGCTTCCTGCGAGGGTGACCCGAGCCGCGCATGGGTGTAGAAAATGCAGCGCGCGTAGCCGCCGGCGATGGCATGGCGCGCCTGTTCGTATCCCCCGGCCAGGAAATCGCTAAGTACGCGCGCGCCCGGACAGTCACCCGTCTCGGGATCCCACATGACGTACAACGGGAACGGAATCCGATCCGCGAAGCGATGCAGTTGCGGCCCGAGCGCTCGCGCCGGCTCGATGACGGTCGCCGCGCCGCCGGAGGAAACGATCTCCTCCCACGGGCTCTCCTCCGACATATGCTCGATGTTGTAGTTCAGCAACCGCATGTTGGCGTCGTGCAGACATCTTCCCAACGCTCGACACAGCGGCTGCCACACGTGACTTTCGTTCGCGATCAGGACGTTGACGAAGGACGCATCCCTTCTGCCGCCGCGGGACACCAGCACGCTGCGCTTCCCCTTCTCGCGCCGCACAAAACCCGCGGACGAGAGCTCGTTCAGGGCGCGGATCGCCGTGATGCGGCTCACCCCAAACGAACGGCAGATTTCCGTTTCGGACAGGATGCCCTCGCCTTCCTTCCACCTGCCGCGGCGGATATCCCGTTTCAGTTGGTCCTGGATCCTGATGTAGGCCGGTTGTCCCATTCTGAGAATATTGCGTCCCCTGCGCCAGTAGTCACGTAAGTGTGTAGAAGAATAATCCGCTTTGTGCCCAAGCGCAAACGAAACCGCAACATACGGACTGAAGTCATGGGCAAGTGAGACAGTGGTGCGAGTGGGGTGCATGTGAGCAGGAGCGATTTGCTGACCGTGCCATGAGGGCTGGGAGGTGTAGCACGGAGGCGGCGGGACGCGGGTGCTTCGTCCGGTTCAGGAGCCGCCGCCGGGACGCTGACGGGCAGCGCCAACACCCTCGATCTGTGATCTGGAGTGCTGTCTCACGGAGTCAGGCGCGGTTTCAAGTGTCTCACACTCACATGCACACCACTCGCGCCACCATCTCACGGATCCATTACGGACCAAAACACTTCGTACTTGACATATCAAGTCCGCCGGGTGTAGGGTTATACGCGAAGGCAGCCATTGTAAGGGAGTGCTCCGATGAATATTAACCTGCGGTGCGGCATAACGGCGGCGTTGTTGGGGACTGTGGCAGCGAACTTGGATGCCGGCGTGGTAACGGCCTGGTACCGGTTCGAGGAGGGAACGGCCGGGGCGGATCTCGACGACAGCGGTTATCTGGTCAACTCGGGCGATGCCAGCACGTCGGCCTTCGGCCGCAACTGGCACACGGACGGCAGCCAGCCGAAGTACGCTCCGGTCGAGGCGTCGCGCTTGCAGGTCGGCGCTTCCGGCGGATATCTCTCCAACCGGTTGTGCGACGGCACTGGCGCAAGCATGCTGGACACGGACGTACTGCATGGTGGCGGCGTGGTTGATATGTACGGGTTCTCATTCAACGGAGACAGGACCCAAACGATCGAGTTCTTCTACCGCACCCCGCCCGCTGCCGAATGGGAGGTCGCCACGAACATTCAGGAACGCATCTTTATGTGCAACAAGGTCTCTCCTGTCAATCACCAGGCCTACATTCTGCAAATCCGCTACCTGCCAAGCGGCGGGCTTTATCTGATGCAGACGGCATACACCAACGCTTCGACTCTCTGCCAGAACGCCTGCGCCTGGACTGGACCCACCCAGCCTGACACATGGTATCACTTCGCGATGGTGCTGATCGATGGATCCGACGCCACCAACGGCGTCCTTCCCGACAAGGTGGTCGGCCAGAACCCGTCCGGCGGCGGCGACGTGCACTATGAGGCGGGGAAGTCCTATTTCTTCATCAATCACGAGCTGGTCAAGGTTGGCCCGCACTTCACTTCGTATTATAACCCGGCTGCCCGCGCGTGGTTCGGCGGCAATCCCGAGAACTATAAGAACTGGGAGGTGCCAACGGGTGTCTATATGAATCTATCCACCATCGGATACTATGACGAAATCCGGTTCACGTTCAACGCGGGCGGCAGTCACGACCTGGCAGCGGCGCTGCATCCCGACGACTTTCTGCGCATGGCGCCACTTCCTGGCACTGTCGTGACGATTCGGTAGCCGGCTGCAAAGGGCGACATGAATATCGGCATCATCGGCACGGGAAACATCGCTCAGGCGCATGCCTTGGGCTTGACGCACATGGACCGATCCCGCATCCGCCTGCACGGATGTTACGACGCGGATCGGGACAAGATGGACAAGTTCGTGGCGGAGTATCCCTGTAAAGCCTATCCCAATATGGACGCGATGCTGCGCGACCGCGACGTGGACGCGGTGGTCGTCTGCCTGCCCCACGGCCTGCACGCGGAAGCCGGCATCCGCTGCCTTGAAGCCGGCAAGCACCTGCTCGTCGAGAAGCCGATGGCTCCGACCGTCGCCGAATGCGACGCGCTCATCCAGGCCGCCGCGAAAGCCGGCAAGCGCCTGTGTGTGGGACACGAATACTCCTGCTTCGAGACCATCCGCGCTGCGCGGAACGTGCTGGAGTCGGGCGAGCTGGGCCGACCGTTGATGGTGAAGTCCGAGGTGGCGGCCTACATCTACGGCCGCGTGGGCACCTGGTGGATGAATCCCGCCGTTGCCAGGGGCGGTCCGGGAATCAACCTCGGCGTCCACCAGGTTGACGCAATCGCCTACCTGTTGAATGCGATGCCTCGCGCCGTTCGCGGCCGCGCCGGTCAACTGTACCCGCAGGCTGTGAAGGGAATCGAAGACTACCTGCATCTGGAGCTCGACTTCGGCGGAATCGTCGCGGACTGCCGGATCTATTCATTTCTGAAGAACCTGGCGACGGCCATTGAGCCCGGAATACTGGTGATGTGCGAGCGCGGCTACCTGCGCGTGTGGACGCAGACACTGGTCGTCCACGCGGTTGACAAGGACCCCGAGACGCGCGTGACCACGCAGCCGTCCCAGGGGTATCTCGCCTTCATGGCACAGTTTGAGGCCTTCCAGGATTACGTGGAGAAGGGCGTGGCTCCGCGGGCAACGGGCGAGTACGGCCGGGCGATGGTTAAGTGCATCGAAACGATCGTGAATTGGCACACGACGGACTGGGCGGCGCTCTGACGTCCCCGGCGTCCGCCGCAATTCGTAAAGAAAGACCGGCCAGGATGAATCCCATACTGCTGCATCGCACCTATTTCGGCGACAACGAGGCGACCTTCCGCAAGGCCTGGGAGATGGGCTTCTCCGGCGTGGAGGTCAATGCGCCGGGGTACAACGAATCGCTGGCAGACGTCGCTGCCCATGCCGACAGGCTTGCCGCATGGAAAGCCAAATGGCTGGTGGGGACGATGGTGCTGCACTATCCCATGTCGCTGATCGACGACGCCGGCTGGGCGGATCGGGACGCTCACTTCGAGCGCATGGCGGAGTCGTTCCACCTGGCGGCATCCGTGCTCGGTGTCCGCGTCGTCAACACCGTGGCCGGCGGTGCGATCGTCGCCAAGGGCTGCGCCTACACCGATTACGGCAAGAACGGCTCCGCGACCGCGACGGACACCCACTGGGAGCGGGGCGTCGAGATGCTCAGGACCGCCTGCGCGCTGGCCGCGGAACATGGGCTGACCGTGACCATCGAAACGCACGGTTGCCTGATCCATGACAGGCCCCAATCCACCCTGAAACTCTTGGATATGGTGGGCGCCGCGAACCTCAAGGTGAACATGGACATCCCCAACATGGTTCTTACGTTGGAGGACTTGCTGCCGCAGGCGGACATCGAGGCCTTGCTGCCGCATGTCGGGCACGTCCATGTGAAGAACCTGCGCTTCATTCTCGGGGGAGGCTTCCTCCTGGAGGGAGCAAGCGTCGGGGCCGTGGATTACCGTCCCGTAGTCGCCCGTCTGAGCGAGCTAGGCTATACTGGAGCCTATAGCCTCGAGTTTCCGGGCGGCCGTGGCGACACGGAACTCACCGCCGCACAGGACCTGGCCTTCGTCAAGAGGCTGTTGATCGAGAACATCGCGTAGCGCGCGGGTGCAGTTTGTCATAAGCGGCGCAGCCGCGCTCACATTGTAGTGCGGTTGCGCCGTCCCATAGGTCCGGCGCTACCGTTCCGGTCCTGCGCAAAAGTGGGGCGGGACGTCTCGGACCGCCCGCCGTCAGGCGAAGGCTGGAAAGCAGCTGCGACGCCAGCCTGACGGTTTGCGCCACCGAACCCCGAATGTCGAAGGCAACAGTCGCCACGGCGTGGTTCGCCTTCGTCATTCTGCGGTTCGGTATTCTGCGGTTCTGCGGTTCGCCTGAAGTGAGACGCAGAGCATGGTCTACTTCATACCGTCTGAAGAGGAGCCATTTCAACCGAGGGTTTCAGCGCGCCAGCGCGTGAAACCCTCTCATTGTTGGGCAGCTTTCGTCTTCATTCTGGTCGCCTGCCAAATCCCGATGGACATGGAAATGAGCGGCAACGAGGCAAGGGTGAAGAGAAATGTGCCAAGCATCTGTGAACGCTTGGCTTCGCACAAAGCAGAACGCACTCTGGCTTTGAGGTGTTGATCCGCCTCGATGTGGTCATGTTTGAGTGCGGCCATGGAGAATTGAAGATTGATGATGCGCGCTTGCGACTTGCTTCGGTCGTACAGTTCAGCTCCGACATAGAGAAGACCAACGATCAGTCCACCAGCGATCGCAAAGTGAGCAACGATCAGAACGAGTGCGGACGTGCCTAGCTTGAAATTCAGGTTGATCTGCCTGCGAACTTGCCATGCGGAGTAGACCGTGAGAGCGAGGCCGACGGCAGAGATGATGATGGAAACGGGAAGCATCTCGTTTTCCACAATACCTTCGCCTCCGCCGAGGATTGCGACAAGACCGAGTAGCACGCCTGCAATGGCTAGAATTTTCTTCATCCCATTGTGTCGTTCAGCCAACGTCGCGCCTCACTATAGGTGCAAAGAGACGTAACAATGCAGGCGCTGGCTCTGAGCCGTCTTTGATCTCATGTTCCCCACCGCAAACGCTGGACCCAGTGGAACAGGGCAATCATGAATGCCGGGGCGTATGCTGGCAACAACAGCAATCCAACTGCCTGGGCTCTTGAGAGGATCGGATAACCCCTGAACCTCGCAACGACAAACCGAACCAGAAGGTAGATGACGACGGTCAAGCAGTAGAGGCTGCCGGGAAAGCTGATCACGCCTCCGTCGAGAAGCAGGCCGAAGAGAAAGAACAAGATTACATGGATGACGATAACGGTGCGCCAGAGGTCTTTCGTTCCAGCCGGAATCGGTTGCAGCCACAGCGGCGGACCGAAGAATCCCGGTTTGCACTGCCCGCACACTCCTGGATCGAACGATAGCCGGCCGATGGAGTATTCGCCACCGCACTTCTGGCACTCCTTCGTCTTTGTCATCCTCTCCTGCTCAGTGTCATTGAGCCTACTTCACGGGTGGAGGTTCCATCAACGCAGTTCAAAGCTACCGAACGCTTCACGTGCCCGTCAAGTCTTGTGATGAGGCTGCGACGATATCGGACAAATGGGGTCAGAGCGACTGAGGCGTCGCGCCGACGACGCGCCCTGACCGCGAGACCTGAGGTGTATGGGCCGTTACCTTCCAGACACCTTCGTCATTCTGCGGTTCGATATTCTGCGGTTCTGCGGTTCCCCTCAAAAATAGGACGACGAGCATGATCCGTTTCATACCGGCTGAAGAAAAGCCATTTCAAACCGGCGTTCACGCAAGACGGCACCACTGGGACTGGCCAGCGTCTGCAAGCCCCACTTCCGCCCTCACTCCCGCCGCTCCTCTCTGAAAACGCACCTACAGAGCATCTTGGCTTCCTCGATCCAAGCAAGACGTTGTTCCCTTGTACTCGTCACAATCACCCTGAACATTATGCGGTGAAACGAGCGCACGCCGCAGAGATCGAAGATACATCGCCGCCAGATTGCCTCAAGGGGGTCTCCAAACACCGTTTGTTCCCTCGTTTCTTCGGTATTCGATGTGTTTAGGACCACGGCCGCCTTGGCCCGGAGTAGGCCAATCGGGGTGCCCGCACCAGTGTCGCCCTCCACGAAGCGGTACGTGATGCCGGGACGGAAGACGCGATCAATCCATCCCTTCAGAATGGCTGGCGGCTGTCCCCACCAGTTGGGATGGACGATCACGATCCCGTCAGCCGAACACAGGTCATGGCAATGCGACCGAATCACCGCGGGGATGTCCCCGTCTTCCGGAATCTCGTCGGCAGCAAGTAGAGGATCGAAGCGCTCGGCGTAAAGATCATGGAAGACGACATCGTGCCCGATCGCTCGCATGTCGTCACATACCGCATGCGCGAGCGCATGATTCAGACTTCCGCGTTCGGGGTGCCCAAGGACGACCAGTATTCTCATCTTCTTGCTCCAACGGCCACCCTTACCGCTTTGCAGACCGCGTCCGCACGGGATGAAAACACCGTGCGAGGTGCTGTTGGGGCTCCGTTGTCTTCTTTGTTTCCATGCCAATCAGTCTTATCCGAACAGAATGCGGTCAGAACAGAAACATAAGACAGAGACCTATGAGGTTAATCAGCGTGGCAAGCCAGACCTGGGTGGGGTGGTCTGCATAGAAACCACGAAAGCGGTGGTACCGGAGACTGTCTAGGGTGTCAGTCAACATGGCGCCGCACATCATGCATCCAAGGGACAGCCCGTAGAGTGTGAAACTCGACGTGAGTGCGTTCATATGTTTTGCCGAGATTCAGCCATCTGCTGCCCAAACGCCCGGCACACAGGGCCGCAAAGCTTAACCTGCCGCGCGATGTTCGGCCTCAGTGTCTTCTCTGCATTGCGTCCGACAGTGAGCCATGTATAGAGCATTCGGGGTCTTGACCCATTACGTTGTAGGTGTACTGACCTCCCTTCGGGCACATCGGAGTTGTCCCGCCTTTCAGGCATTCATTGACCCCCGATGTCTCCACAGGGGCGTCCGATTCCTTCTGGTTGTCCAGGGCCCACTGTTCTTTCGCGCCATCGATCATCTTCATGTTGTTTATGCACGCACTCCGCTGTGCGTTGTCTCGTGCTTTTACAAATGATGGGATCGCAATTGCAGCCAGCAGGCCGATGAAAGGGATGAGACAGGCGCAGACGATCGCGGCAATCGCCCCTCAGGACATCCCGCGTGCGGGCACTGACGAGACTGGCAGTGTGGCTCGCGGCACGGTCGTGGCACTTGTGTGGACAAGTTGATTGACACTCGATTGCATCATTCCTATGAAAGTCGGTGTGATGATCGTATAGCCCAGCAGGAAGTTGATGTACGGCATGATCTGGAAGATGCAGGCCGTGGTCGCCAAACCGCGGAGATTGCTGGGCGGCAGTCTATACAGGTCGCGCTGCTCGTCGATGCGCAGACACAGACGCCGGTAAGTAAAGAATATCCAGAACAAGTTGAAGAAGGGGATGAAGCAGAAGCCCACTGCCTTGCCTGCCGAAGGATCGTCAGCCCTGACGCGGTTCATCTTCCCGTGCATCAAGTTGAGCCAAATCAGCGTGAATATGCCAAAAGTCACATAGTGCAGTAGGACCGCACCGGCGACGGGGAATGTCGTCAGTTGATGAGGGCATGACATTGTCGCCCCTGTCCGGTTGGTAAGCGGCGGGGGCGCGACGGCCTTTTGATTGAAGTTGAAAACGGTTCCGATTGATTGCCAGTCACTCATTCCTTCGCACCAGCACAAATCCGATGTGTTAAGTGCGCCTGCAGCAATCTGTTGCCGGATGGTCTCCTCGTCAATGGGACCTGCCTGCTTTCCATCTTTGGCGATGTGGTAAGAACTCATTGGTCATTCCCCATTTGTTGCCGAACGGTGTTATTGAGCGTACTTCACGGGTGGAAATTCCATCAATGTAGTTTAACGTTACCTGACGCTTCACATGCCCGTCAAGACCTGTGATGTAGCTGGGACGATACCGCTGTCACGTGCTGCACCGAAAGGAATTGAGCCAAGCCTCGGCTCCTGCAGTCCCTCAAGTGCGATAGTTGCGCGCTTGCGCCGCCGAACCATGCACGTTCATGGCGCGTGGACGATTACGGGCGACGAGAAGGGCTGACGCTTGTGTGACCGGCCAATCGTCCAACATTCTCAGCTTTCCCTCCACAGCGCGAAGCGCGGCGGAGGGTCACCGTTCTCGTGCCACCGAAACCGCCAGCGCCTGGCGCAGGGCGTAAGGAGGGTGCGGTTTGCCATGAGCGGCGCAGCCGCTTTGGACTGCGGCGGCTTGCCGCCGCTTTACGTTTGTCGTGCGGGTGCGCCGTCCCATAGGTCCGGCGCTACCTCCTGCCCAACACCTCCTGAGCCCAGCCGGAATCGGCTAGACTGTTACTTGTTGGCGATTTCCCATCCATCCTGCTCATGGCAACTGCTTCCAGTCAAAGACCGCTCCGACTGGGAAGTCGTGATGATGCTCAGCAAGATTCCGATAAACCGCGGGTGCGTCCTGCGGCGCGTAGACTGCTGACAAGACTTTGCTCATGTCGAGTCGACCATCGGTCATGAAGCGCCAAAGCGCGCGCACATCGTCCTGCCAGGTCCACGAATGCGGATGGGATTCAACCATCGGGCGAACCATCGCATGCGCGCCAACGATCTCCACGCCGGGACGGTGTACCTGCTGATAATAGTCAATCATGGTGTTCGACACCCGCGTGCACCCCAGCAGCGAAATCCGTCCAAAGCGCGCAACAAAACCCAACGCCTGCTGGAGCGCAACGGATTGACCGGTTACTTCGATCACCGCATCCACGCCACCACCCGCGGCGTTTTTTACCTGTCCGATGTGATCGTCCGCGGCGGGATCAAAGGCTAGGTTCGCTCCCAACTCAAGCGCTTTCTTGCGGCGGACGGGACTCAAGTCGCTGGCGATCACGGGAGAGCCTCCTGCGATCCGGCAAAGCGCGACGGCGAAGAGACCCAGAATGCCCAAGCCAACAACAGCCCCGCTTTCACCGATTTCCAGACGCGTCTTGCGCAGTCCGTTGAGCGAAAAGCTGGCGATGATCGCAAACACCGCGTGCTCAGAGAGCAGCGTGTCGTCCTTAACTACAAGCACGTTTTCCTCACGGACATAGTTGTAGTTACTGTGGTTACTGCCCCAGTAGGTCAGCACACGGTCACCGGAATGAACGCTTTTCACGTCCTTGCCGACTTCCACGACGCGCCCCACGCCGCTGTATCCAAGTATCTTGGGAAACTTGCCCGGCGGCTCGTCGGCGAGGTTCGGCAGGTCAAGCAGGCAGGCACGTTCAGTGCCCGCACTGATGGCGGAGAATTCATTCGCCACCAGCACTTCGTTATCGCCCAGCGGACGCAGGTCGCTCTCCTGTAACTCAACCTGTCCGGCCGCTATAAAGACAATGCACTTTCTTCTCATGTCAGTTACTTCGTTTTCTCATTCAACGTCTCGTATCCGTTCATGCGACCTTCGTGTCCGTTGTGGTCAACTCCTTCCGCCATTCCTCCTAACCATCTCAACCAATACTATTTTACGGAACCGTTCGCGACATCGATCTTCGCGGATCGTTCCAAGCCGCTGATCGCTTCGCTCGCCACGACCTTCCATGTTCCCGACGGCGCGTTGAGAGGCAGTTCGACGCGATGTGTGGTTTCCCCATGACAAGCCGTCTCGGATGCCGCGAAATCGCGCCATTCGCTACCATCGGGAGCGTAGAGTCGGAAGTGAATCACATGCCGTTCCCGACGCGCCGCGCGCGGCTGGGTCCGCGCTTCGGCCAGCAGGCAGAACGAACCGTTGGTCTGACGTTCGGCGTTGACCCTCAGCGTCGGCGGCTCGATCCGGTAAGGCGTCACGGCATAGGCCAGCAGCGCTTCGAGCGGAGTATCGACCGTCAGACGATCCTTGATTCGTCCCAGATAGGCGCCGGTCCGTAGATCGTAGACGTGACCAGGTGCGGGCGGCTTGACGGTCATGCGTCCCCGCACGCTACCCCAGCGTCGCGGGTAGAACCAGGCGGCAAACGTCTGAATGCGGCCGCTGCGGAACAAGGCCACCGACGGCCGGGTCCGATCGCCCGCCGCCGACCCGGCCGAGAATCCCTCGGCATCGGCCATGGGTTCTCCCGCGGTTGCGACCGCGGTCACTCCCTGCCCCACCGCCCCCTCCGCTTCGGCGACCACGTCCAGCAGAGGTTCCAGGTTCCGCCAGTTCAACAAGGCATTCAACGTCGCGTGCGCGGCCTTTCCATTGGGCGGGGCGCAGTTCATCAGAATGCCTGCGCCGCGTCCGTTGCGCTGCACGATGAACGCCGGGCGGTCGGCGCATCGGCCAAACGCGGTCCCCCCTGTCACCCGCAGCGGCGGCCCCGCGATGGCGTCGGCGATCTCGGCCGACAGCGCCAACCCCCGCCAGTTCCCCTTCACGTTCACGGTTCCTTCCGCCGGGGCATAGTCGGCATAACCGGAGGATTGAGCCACGCCGAAGAGATCATCCAGCGCGCCGCCGGTGCCGGGCTTGCCGTGCTGGTCGGAAACCGCCGGTCTAACGTCGGCCAGCACCGTGCCTCCTCGGGCCACCCAGGCGCGAATTCGATCGACCGCCGCCGTCGAGACCGCTTGCGAGAAGGGAAGAACCAGGAGACGGCAGCCGTGTTCCTGCAAAGCCCCGGCAGCGATCTGATCGTCCGCCAACGCCTCGTACCCATAACCGAGACTCTCGAGGGCCGTCTTGAAGAAGCCCACCTGTGCGGGCGGATGAAGACGGGTGGCGCAGGCATCCAGATGATGTGCCTGCCAGGCGGTGGCGGCATGCTCGCTGGCGCGCGAATAAAGCATGGCGATCCCGCTGTTGTCAGGCCGGCTCTCGTAGATGAACCGGCTGACCCCGCTTCGAATCCTGGCAATCGACTCGGCGCCGTAGCGCGAAAGCGGACGGGGCCGCAGGTCGGCGCCAGTCCAGGCATGCCAGACGGTCGCAGGCTGCCCGAAAGCATCGCCGGGGAAAAACCCGAACCCATACATACCCATGAAGAGGCTACGCCATGGCTGATTGCCAAGCCGCACGCGCAACAACGCCTCATCTGTCGTCAAGACGCTGGGGTGCCAGGCGGCATCGCGAGCGATCTGCAGCGATCGCCGCTCTGGTGGTGTGAACGCGCGCATATAGGAGACTGGATTACCGCTCCAGGTCACCGCCTCGCGCAACAGGTGCGAGTAGTCGACGCCGCTGTAGCTGTTCAGAAGCGTCTCCCCCATCTGGAAGTTGTCGCCGGCCCCCTGCGCCAGGGGATCGGTCTTGCGGACCTCGGCCATTCTGGCCTTCAGGAAGTCGGTCAGGACGCGGTCCATGTGCCGCCGGTGGTCAATCCAACGGACGACCTGATTGGTCTTCACGGCTTCCCCCAACACGATCGGCGTGACCTCCGACCAGTCCCGGAAAGCGGTTCCCCAACTCGCGTTGAGCGCCGGGATCGACGGATACTCGCGTTGCAGAAACGCGCGGAGACTCTCCTGACAGGTCGGAGAGAAGCAGATATCGACCTTGCCCAGCGTGCTCTGATCGAGAAGATTCCATTCATGCGCCAAACCGTAGCCGATCGGCGCATAGCGCCCCTGCGGAGCCGCGTCCTTGACCATTTTGGCCAGCGCTTGCGCAAGGAAATTCGTGTCCGTGAAGCATGGCGTCCGTTCGGGCGCCCGCCGGACATCTCCCGAGACACGGGTTCTGTGGTAGGGATAGTAGACGCCAGGCTTCTGCTCCGGACCAGGCCAATGGTAGCCAACGGCAGGAAGCGGCCGGATGTTGTTCCGCGCCTGGGCCAGTGTGCCGCCGACATAGGCGCCGCTGACGACCCCTTCGTCGCGGAACTGGCGCAACACACAATCATTGTCCGGCAGGCACCACATCTGGTAATCGAAAAAGCCCGTCTCGTGGCGATTCGTCCGTACAATTGCGAATTCGACGTCCCGCGTCGCCAGCGCCCCCTCCGGCGCCACCACCCGCGCCTCGATGCGGTGCCATAGCACCACCGGCGACGGCGGCGCCAGGGCAAAGGCGATTTCCGGCCCGCGACCCTCCGGCTCGACCTCGCTCCACAACCGCCCATCGGCATCCCACAGCCGCAGATTCAACTTCCGACCTTCCTCCAGCGGGGCCGAAAGGCGCACCTTGCCTATGATCGGCTCGCCGGACAGGTGGTACGGTTTGTCGTTGACCCGCTCGACGGCAAGGATGCCAAGCGGCGCCTGGACATCCAAGACCACCGTGGTCCAGTCGATCCCCTTGTCGCCCCGCATCAGGCGGAAATGCATTTTCTGCGGTCCGGCCGGCAGCAACGGCACCGCGAACTTGGCTTCGGTCTGGCCTTGTGCCAATGCCATTGTCTGCGCGGCCAGCGGGGCGTCATCCTTGAAATTCTCGACCCAGGCATGCACGGCGAGGTCGCCCCGGGGGGAGTTGGTCATGCCCGACAATGCGACTGTCACGGTCCCCGGCAACATCGCCTGCGGCAGCGTGAACTTCAGCGGCGCCGTGCCCTGGCCTGGCGCGGCGACCTGCTCGATCCGCACCTCGGGCACCTGGCGCGAAGTCCACAGCATGGCCTTGATCAACCAGGGGATGTCGGCCTCGTAGGAAGCGCGGTTGCCGTCCTGCGTGTACTCGGCCACCAGGGCGATTCGCCCCTTCCCATAGGCGTAGCAGGCCGGCAGATCCTTGATGGGATGGACGGACGAACCTCCGAGGTGGACAAAGGCGGACTCATCCTCCGTCGCGTTTTCGGGACAAATCGCCTTCGACCAAGGCGCCGTCCGGGCGAACTCGGCAATGTCGATGGCTCCATACGGCGACCTCACGGCAATCACGAGACCGACCCCATCCGCGACCCGTTCCAGCGTGCGGGCGGCCAGCGCTTCAGGAATCATCGACGGCCCCAGCTCCGAAATCAGGATGCAGTCCGTCGGGGCCTCAAGACGCTCCAAAGCCAGTGCTTCCGTGCGAACCAGCAAGGGATCGTTATCGGCATCGTGAACCCAATAGTCGGGGCCAATCCCCCGCTTCGTGCTGGTGAAGCTTTCGAAGAAGACGGGCACGGCTTCGAGGGCGATCCGCTGCGCGATCTCGAGCGTGCGGCGGTGAATGGGCCGGGGCATCAGGGTGATCGCGCGCAGGGGCGCGCCATCGCGTGGACGCATCCATGGAATGTGGGGCGTGACTACATTCGTGGAAAGGGCATCCCAGTCCGAGGCGCGCGGCCAGGGGGCGCGCTGGGGTTCGAATGTGCTCCACTGTTTTGCCGACGGCGCCGGGACTACGCAGATATCATCCAAGACGGCATGGATGGGACCATGCGCCTCGATGACCAGGCATAGATCGGGAGCATCGAAAAACGTGTAGGCCCGATCCAATCCGGTCGCGCCGAGGCGGATCGCCCCCTTGGCCGTCGAATCGGCCACGGCGCCGACATACTCGACGTTTGGCGCCCCGAGGCCGCTGCGAACGGAGACGGTCACGTACCCGTCGCCGCCCAGGTTGCGCCCCTTGAAGGAAACCTCGTAGACCTTGTCCAGATCGACCGAAAAACGCGTGTAGAGCTTCCGCTTGCCCGAACCGGACTCAAGCGTGTTGATCTCCAGCGACCGTGCCCCGGAAATGGCATCCGCGGCCATGGCCTTCACCTCTCCGGCGCGGAACGCAAAGCCATCTTCGGCCATCCTCCATTCCTGCGGCAGAAAAGGGTCAGTGGCGCCACCGGACTCGAAACCGCCGTTCGGAATCAGGTTTCCGGGCGCAACCGGCATATCTATGAACAGCGGCCCCGGTGGCGCGCCGCGTTCAAGGATGCCAGGCCCGCCGAGCGCCAGGATCGAGCTG
>JAQULY010000077.1 GCA_028718445.1 Kiritimatiellia bacterium | reverse complement strand
CGACTCGGCCAGCATCTCTTCGGGGATCATGAGCGGCGGGCTGATCTTGAGGCATTCGCCGCCCACGCCCACCGGCGCGAACATCAGCAGTCCGCGATGGAAGCATTCCACATTGATGCGGGTGGCGGTGGCCGCGTCCGGTTCGCGCGTGCCCGGCTTGACGACCTGTAGTCCGGCCACCAGGCCGCGGCATTGCAGGCAGCCCAACTCCTGGGGATGCTTGCGCTGCACGCGCTCCAGGGCGGTCTTGAGCATCGGCTCCAGGCGCGCCGCCCGTCCGGCCAGATCGTCGCGCAGCAATATCTTGAGATTGGCGATCGCCGCGGACACCGCCAGCGGCGAGGCCGAATGGGTGGAAGTCATGGAGCCGGGCGCGTAGAGCCCCAGAATGTCGCCGCGCCCGATCACGGCCGATATCGGCAGCGACGAGCTGATGCCTTTGCCGCAGGAGATCAGGTCGGGGCGGACGCCATAGTGCTGGAAGCAGAACATGCGCCCGGTGCGGCCGAATCCGGCCTGCACCTCATCCATGATCAGGCAGATGTCGTGCTCGCGGCAGAAAGCCTCCAGTTTGCGCGCGTAGTCTTCCGGCAGGAAGTCGGGTCCGACGCCCTGATAGCTTTCGACCAGCACGCCGGCGATTTCGGCGGGCGCCACCTTCGCCTGCTTCAGCGACTTCAGGAAGAGATCGAAGGAGGTGTCGGGGTTCTTGAATCCGTCCGGGAAAGGCACCTGTACGAAGCCGGGGTAATCGTAGCCGATCCACTTCTTCTGTTTGCTCATTCCGCCCGCGAGCTGAGATCCAAGCGTGCGTCCATGAAAGGCGTTGTTGAAGGAAACCAGCACGCGCTTCTTGGGGCCGTGCTTTTCCAGCGCGTAGGTCTTGGCCAGCTTGATGCAGTTCTCGACCGCTTCGCTGCCCGTGCTCAATAGAAATACCTGGTAGCTGGAGGGGTCCGGGGAAAGCTCGCGCAACATGCGGGTCAGTTCGGCTCGGCCCTCGTGTACGAAGACGTAGGTGGCCAGCAGGCCCTGATCAACGGTCTGCTTGATCGCGGCCGCGATTTCGGGATGCCCGTGCCCCGCGTTGGTGATCAGCACACCGGATGACCAGTCAATCCAGCGGTTGCCCCATTTGTCGGAGACCGTCGCGCCCTCGGCGCGATGCCAGACGATCGGCGGCTGGCCCATCATGGAGCGCGGTTCGGAGCGCTTGAGCTCCTCGAAGACGGGGAGTGACTCCGGCACCGGTAGCGGCGTGCGGATAGTGCGGAAACGGGTGTTGACCGCGGGAACGTTGACGGGGGTGAGGTCGTAGGTGGCCATGTATGGATTCCTTCAGGTTTTGGGGTTCAGGGATTGGGGTTCAGGTAAGAGGTCAGGGGGTGGCGCGCAGCGCCACGGCCGGCTTGGGCGAGTAGCGGATGTCCGCCCAGGCGCCGTCGTTGAGGATCGAGAGGCGCGCGGCCTCCACCACCAGTTCGTTGATCGCGCTGTTGGCGGGCGTGGCCAGGATGCCCTGGTCGTCGACTTCACGCACCAGCTCGCGCCGGCGCGTCAGCGCTTGCGACGGCGTCATGCCGGCGGTGGCTTCCTCGATGCGCAACATCGTCTCGATGTTCGCGGCCACGGATTCGTAACCGTACCCGATTGGGCGCAGTCCGGGTTGTTCCCACGGCACCAGCCGGAAGAAGTCCGGGCTTACATAGCGGTAGCGGGTGCCATCCTCGTTGTCGGCATCCAGAAAGGCGTAACGTACGCCGCGGTCGTTGTCAATGTGCTGGATCATGCCGTTGCGCTGTCCGCCCTCGCAGTACAGCAGCAGCCCCTGGTCGTTGCTGCCGCCGGCGGCGTCGGGATAGCCGAGGCCGGCCGTGACCGTGAGCAGCGCGCCGTTCTCGTAGCGCACGCGTCCGTTGGCCCAGAGGTAGCCCTGCTTGCCGTTCGGGAAGCGTCCCTCAACTCCGGAGACCGAGATGCCCACGGGCTTGATGCCGGTGATGAACCACACCAGGTCCACATAGTGGCAGCCCACGTACACAAACGGATCGGTCTTGTCGCACGTGAACCAGTTCTGGAAGTTCGAGTGCCGGTAGTAGTAGGGCTCGATCAGCTTGGCCTCGCCCATGACGAAGGCGCCGAACTTGCCGGCGCGGTAGTGCCGCCGCGCCAGCAGCGCGCGCCGGTCGAAACGCTTGTGGTACTCGACGCCCACGTACAAGCCGCGTTCGCGCGCCAGGTTCTCGATCTCGAGCGACTGCGCGTGGCGCAGCACCAGCGGCTTGACGCAGAGCACGTGCTGGTCGTGCAGCAGGCAGTCGCGCACCACGTCGTAGTGAAACGCGTCGGGCACGGCCACGATCACGGCCTGCCGCGGCGCCAGGCGCGCCAGCGCCTGTTTGAACAGCTCGGGCTGCATGCGCTCGGGCGGATCGGTCAGCGGCGGCAGCGCCTCGAACGACAACCCGGGAAAGGCCTCGTTGATCTCGCGGCTGTCGCGCAGGGCGCGCAACGGCGCGCTGTTGAGCGCCGAGATGGCGATCTTCCCGACGCGTCCCAGGCGCCGCAGGTGATACACGCTGGGCAACAGCAGATCGTGCGTGATCATGCCGCCGCCAACAATCAGTACATCGGTTGTCTGCATCGTCCGTGTCTCCATTTTCCGCCGGTTTTACGGCAATAGTCCTCGGGCCATGACGGCCGCGGCCACTTCGCGCACGGCGATCGTCATGGCTGCCTGGCGCAGACTGAGGGACCGGGCGGACGCGGTCTCGCGCACGCGTTGGTACCGCTCGGTCATGCGTTGCGACAGCCACCGCAACACATCTTCCCGGGTCATCTGCTCCTTCTGCGTCTCCTGAGTGTACTCGAGGTAGGAGACGAACACGCCGCCGGCGTTGCACAGGATGTCCGGCAGCACGGTGACGCCGCGCGCGTTGAGAATGTCGTCGGCTTCCGGCGTTGTCGGCCCGTTGGCGCCCTCGGCAATCATCTTGGCGCGCACGGCGCCCGCGTTCGCCGCCGTGATCTGGCCGCCGGCGGCGGCGGGCACCAGCACGTCGCACGGCAGCGTCAGCATCGCCGCCGGATCAATGGCGCGCGCGCCGGCCAGTCCGGAGACACGTCCGGTGGCGGCGACATGCGCGGTCAACGCGCCCACGTCAATGCCGCCGGGCGCCTCGATGGCGCCGTGTATATCAGAAATGGCGATCACCCGCGCGCCGGCCTCGACCAGCATCTGGGCCGTAACCGCGCCCACGTTGCCGAAGCCCTGCACGACCGCCTTAGCCCCGCTGAGACTGCGCCCCTCCGCCTCCATGGCGGCGGCGATCACTCTCACCACGCCGCGGCCGGTGGCTTCGCGGCGACCGGGAATGCCGCCCAGGATGACGGGTTTGCCGGTGACGTAGCAGCCCTGCGTGGTGGCTTGACCAAGGGAGTAGGAGATGGCGTCCTTGATATGCCCCATATCCCGCTCGTTGGTGCCCATGTCGGGCGCCGGCACGTACAGTAGCGGATGGATGTGTCGGGAGGCGTTGCGCGCGAAACTGCGGATCAACACCTCCTTGTCGTGCGCCGACAGCGTTTCCGGCGAGGCCACAATCCCGCTCTTGCCGCCGCCGAAAGGCACGCCGATCAGGGCGCACTTCCAGGTCATCTCCATGGCCAGCGCCTGCACGTCGTCGAGAGTCACGTCCGGCGTCATGCGGACCCCGCCCTTGCAGGGCCCCAGCGCCGAGTTGTGATGCACGATGAAGGCGCGCACCACGCGCACGTGGCCGTTGCTCAACAGCGGCGCCAGCCGCAACTCGATGCGTTCCCGCGGCATCTTGATCTTGTCCAGAATCTCGGGCGGAAAGTCGTCCCGCAACAACGAGGCTACCCGGTCGAACTGCGCTTCCGCGTGCGTAAGCATGCTCATGTGTGTCCCTCTCCAACGTTGCCCGGACGCGGGTGCGCGCACGACTCGCGCGCCTTCAGTTCCGGAGCGATCCGTACTTCCCTGACGCCCCCCGGCGTCAGCGCCATTTCAAATGCCCGGCGCGCCAGCGCGTGCACCGGCTGACCCAGCGTGGTCAGGGCCGGCGCCACCAGCGCGGCGGCCGGAATGTCGTCCACGCCGGCCAGCGACACCTCCGCGGGCACACCAATCCCGGCGTCGCGGCAGCGGCGCATGACCTCGATCGCCGTCAGATCGTCGAAAGCCACCCAGGCGCGCGGCGTGCGCGCGCCAGTCAGCGAACGCGTCCACGCGTCATCCTGCCAGGCGGCGGCCGGCACCGTCACGGGCGCTTCCAGGCCGCGGCGCGCCGCGGCGGCGCGCAACGCCCGCTCCCGCCGCTGGCTGCGTGCCCCCGGTTGCGCCAGATAGCCGACACGCCTGTGCCCAAGGTCCAGCAAGTGGTCCAGCAGCCGCTCCATGCCCGCCTGCTCGTCCATACTCACCTGCGCCACGCCGGAAACCGCCGGTCCGGAGCCAAGCCTCACAACCGGCTGACCCGCGGAGGCATACTGCCGGGCGGCGGCCGGCATGAAATCGCTGCCCACCAGCAGCAGCCCGTCCGGGCGGTAACGCGCCAGCAGCGCCAGATCGCCGGACTCATCCCGCCCCCCCGCGCGGCCGCTCATCAGCAGGCTGAAGCCAGTGCGGCGCGCCAGGCGATCGAGTTCCGCCAGCATCTGCCCGAAAAACGGGTCGCCGAAATCCTTGACCAGCACGCCGAGCGTGCGCGTGGCCGCGCCGCGCAGCGCCAGCGCCGCGGCGCGCGGACGGTAATCCAGTCGTCCCGCCGCCGCGCGAATCCGCGCCACTGTGGCGGGATTGGCGCGGATGCTGGCCGCCGTGCCGCTAAGGGCGCGCGACACCAGCGAACGCGACACGCCCAGCCGCGCGGCAATCTGCTTTTGAGTCGCAGTCACGCGGGCACTATCGCACATACGCGGCCGCGTGTCAAGCTCACACGAGTGAGCACAGTAGCAGTGCTCATTTGTTTGCTGAATGGGCCGGGCTGACCAAGCACGGCCGGTTCTGCCGCTATCGTCACAATCAGCGGGTGCTTGAAACATGTGTCGTGGTCCAAACTCCTGTTAGGAACGCGACTGTCGAGACCGCACGGTCACGAAGCATGACCCGACCTAACCGTATCAACCCCGCTACGACGAGTGGTTCAAGGTCGCCTTCGCCAAGTTCCCAACCTCATGAGTCTTCCGCTGGAGCCGCCCCGCATGCGCCGGAACACGGACCTGTAGATAGGGACGATCCCTAGGCAGCCCGACAGGAAGACAAGAAGACTCAACGTAGCACGAGACGTTCCAGGATAATACGTCCGTCGAGTGACGAACTCATCGCGGTTCCTAGGGTTGTAGTAAACGACAGCCGTGGTTCCTGTGGTATTGACTCGGTCACGATCAATCGGCTCACCTTCATAACGAATGTTGTCAACGACGAATGTGAAGATTGTCACGGTCTTAAGCGCTGGTGCGGGCATGCCACGCGATCCACCAATCTTGTCTCCCAAGTAGCGACTTTCCTTTCTAACCGAGGCAACTACTGGAGTGTAGCCATCGAAGGGGTTTTCCCTGTGGGCAGTGCGAACGAAACACGCAACAATGCTCACCACTGCAAAATAGGTCGTACTCGCAAGTGACGCCGCAAGGCGAGAAACGTTTATTGAATGGCATGGTTCAGTCATGCGGCGACTGGGTACAGGGCATCTGGGGACATTTGGCATGGAGTGGAAGTCAGAGAAATATTACGAAAACATTAGGCCGAAGGACGGGAATTTTACTGCTTGGTTCCTTCGTATGGGTGGATGGCGTCAATACCCCACATTGAGAAGATGCGACTGGGAAGAGTTGGAGACTATCCCCTTGGCCGTCCCCGCCCGACTCTCGCCATGTTCGGCACACAACCACAGTCTCTCCCCATTCGCCATTACTCTACGTCCCGTCTGGGGCCGGGAAGTAGCCAGCTCTCGCTAGCCACCATGTCGCGAGCCCATACGCCAGACCAACCACGAAGTATGGTCCGACGATCGCAAGCAGGTTTGCCTCCGTCGAAAGGGCACTCACAACACCGGCTGCCACCAGCGCACTGCCCACTGCGCTTGGCACGAAGGCGACGGATCCTGGGGGCAGCGCGAAGCGCTCGCGCGCCGCGGCGTCGCGTCGCCTAGACCGGCCGCGCACGAGCTGCACGGTCACGAACAGGACGGCCGCGCCGAACCACAGGGTTACGCCAAGGAATGTCGCGAATGGAAGCATCACCCCGCTGATGAGAATGCCTCCTAACGAATCGGATGCGACCGCCATTCCCAATGCTGCGCCGCCGGCTCCGCCCCCGGCAAGTATGCCCAGCACAGCCGCCAGTTGCGCCAATCCTCTCCGCTGCCTGTACTGAACCATCGTCGTCCTCACCTTCCACCGACCGCCGCCGCGCGCAACACCCATTCCCGTGTCGCACAAACGTCAGAGGTGCGTTTCGTTCTGCCAGTTCCGGGCAAGATGTCATTTCCCGAGTTCCTGTATCCGCTTCGGTCGTCGCACGAGCAGATAAACCAGCGCGCCGATCCAGTGGGCCAGGACGATGACCAGGATCCAGATCAGCTTATCGTTTCCTTCGGACTTCTCCTTGGTGGCGCAGTCCACCAGCATCCAGATCCAGAGGATGGTTCCGCCGACACCAAGCACAAGAACCACCAGAAACATGAGCAGGGCGATGATATGCATACCTTCCTTCTCCTTTTGGCCAACGACTACAATGAGTGTCTTGCGCGGTACGTGCAAATACACTCAATTCTCTGGTTCGGCATCTTTCTTCCTCTTTCGCTCCTCATATTCCTTCCAGAACACATGGGAGTATGAGTACAAGTTGATGGTGCAATTGGTCCATCCTTGGACAATGTCTGTTCCCTTGGGACCCTCGGGAAGGAGATCTTCAGAAAACCCGAAATGCATGGGGGCCATGTGGGCCACAGGGGTGAGATCCGTGATGGGTGTCTTGTAGATATACAGGGCCTCAAGATTCATGTTGGTAAGGGGCGACAGGTCTTGGACCTGCGTCCCGCTGAGGTCAAGGGACGTCAAATCGAGGTGTGCTATTGGACGAAGGTCAGTGACTTGCGTTGCGTTGAGCATCAACTCTTTCAAATTTACTACGTTCAGCCTTGAGAGGTCAGAAACGAGGGTGCTACTCAGGTTGAGTTTGCGTAGGGTATGACATTCGCCAATAGGCGAGATGTCGGACACCTTGGTGCCCTCAAGACTGAGTTCTTGAAGGGGCATTCCGTAAAGAGGTGAGATGTCGGAGACGTCTTGTCCGCTAAGATTGAGTCTTATCGTGCCATCTTGATAAACCCCGTGATTATGCATTGTCGGGGTGACGCCCATTCTGTGGAGAGTGGTACGCAGAAGCCGAGACGTGTGCCCGTGCCAATCACCACCACGGGACAGGATAACAGTGCATAGCACTCCGACAATGAAAGCAATGATGGCTGTAATGCCTATGGAAAGAATTCGTTTCATTTTCTCTTGCCGAACAAATGATTGAGCCGTTTCGGGCCATCCATCCGTTAGGGAAGATAGTGCTTTCTGACAACTGACAATGCAATCGAAAAGTACCGGGCTCGGCAATGGGTGGTGCGAGTGGGGTGCATGTGAAGGTGTGCGCACAAGGCCCGTGGCTGGCGCCGCGAGAGTGTTCTCCGGGCTATGTACCAAGGGTGCCGGCGCTACGCGTCAGCGTCCCGGCGGCGGCTCCTGAACCGAACGAAGCATCCGGGTCCCGCCGCCGGGGCAAGCGCGGCGCGGATCGGGGTTACCGGAAAACGGCGCGTCGGCATGGGTCGGATGCAAGGAAGCGGGGGCGGCGCCAACCTCGCGGTTGCGCCACCCCCGGTGACGCCGCAGCCGGCCCATGATCACGCGCTGGCTTTCCGGCCCGATCCGCGCCGCTTCCGTGCTACGCCTCCATATCCCCATAGCACACTCAACAAATCGCTCCTGCTCACATGCACCCCACTCGCACCCTTACCGCACTGACCCGTGACCGGGCTCATCAGACGAACAGCGTCGCGTTGGAGGCGTCGGCGGATTCGAGGAAAGTGGCCACACCGCCGATCTCGACACCCTCGATCAGCTCCTCTGGACGCAGTCCCATGACGTCCAGGCTCATGGAGCAGGCGACCAGCCGGATGCCGGCCTCGCGCGCCTGCGCCAGCATTCTTTGCGGCGTGTCCACATGCTTGCTGCGCATCACGTGCTTCATCATGGCCGTGCCCATGCCGCCCATGTGCAGTTTCGAGAGCGTCAGCCGCCGCAGGCCGCGCGGCAGCATCCAGCCGAACATGCGGTCGAGCAGCGCCTTGCCCGGTGTAGCCACGGCTTCCTCGCGGCGCAGCGCGCTGAGTCCCCAGAAGGTGAAGAAGAGCGTTACCTCGTCGCCCATCGCCAGCGCGCCGTTGGCGATGACCAGCGCCGCCAGCACCTTGTCCAGGTCGCCGGAGAATACCACCATGGTCTTCTTCCTGCGCGCTCCCGCGGCCGCGACGGCCGCGCGCTCGACGGGATGAACGTGCCCCTTGCGCAGCCGGCACTCGACCGTGCCGCCCGCCAGCGGGTGCCCCTCGATGTAGACGTGCCCATTGACGCGACACCAGGCCTGCGCATCGGCGAGCATGCCGGGGTCGCTGGCGCGCACCACCAGTTCGTCCCCCGGCGCCATGGCCGCGATCGCGTCGTGGATGCGTTTGATCGGCCCCGGGCACTGCAGGCCGAGGCAGTCCAGTGTCACGGTCCTGCCCGTCGGCGCGGGTTGGGCGGGCGCCGGCGCGGGTGCCGGCGCCGGGGCGCCGCAGGCCGTGGGCGTTCCGCCCGCGGGAGGCGGCGGTGGCGGCGGCGACGGGCGCGTTTCGACATGCACGGCACGGAAGGTGTCCGCGCCGCCGGCCAGCGTCTTCACCTTGAGCCCGTGCTGCTTCATGATGCGATAGGCCAGGTAACTGCGCAGTCCCACCTTGCAGTAGACGTAATAGGCGGCCCGCGGGTCCAGCGAGGCCACCTTCTGGCGCAGTTCGCCCAGCGGCAGATGCCCGGCTCCCGGCACATGCCAGGCCGCGAACTCGTTTTGGGTGCGTACGTCGAGCACACGCGCTTCCGCCGGCAGCGCGCCGAATTCCTCGGCGTACCAGAAGTCAACGTCACCGCGCAGGAGATTGCAGGCCACGAAACCGGCCATGTTGACCGGATCCTTGGCGGCGCCGTAAGGCGGCGCGTAGGCCAGTTCCAGATGCTCCAGGTCCCAGACCCCGAGACCGCCGCGCATGGCCGTGGCCAGCACGTCAATGCGCTTGTCCACTCCGTCGAAGCCGCAGATCTGCGCGCCGTATATGCGCTTGCCGTCGGGGCTGAAGAGCAGCTTGAGATGCATCGGCGCCGTACCGGGGTAGTAGCCGGCATGCCCCAGAGGGTGCAGGTATACCTTGCGGTATTCCAGGCCGGAGCGCCTCAACGCCTTCTCGTTCAGGCCGGTCATGGCGACAGTCAGATCGAAAATTTTCAGCACGGAGGTGCCCTGAGTGCCCCGGTAGGCGCTGTCGCGCCCGAGAAGGTTGTCGGCGATGATCCGCCCCTGGCGGTTGGCGGGGCCGGCCAGCGGAACGTAGGTCGGCTGACCGGTGACGAAATCCACGCCTTCCACGGCGTCGCCGCCGGCGTAGATGTCGGGATCGGAGGTGCGCATGCCTGCGTCCACGGCGATACCGCCGCGCGGTCCCAGCCTGAGGCCGGCCGCCTGCGCCAGTCCGGCGCTGGGCAGCGAACCCAGCGCGCAGATCACCAGGTCGGCGACGATGTGAACGCCGCCTTCAAGGTGCACCGAGACGCGTCCGCCTTCGTCGCCGAAGCCGTTGACGCCGGCGCCGGTCAGCACCTGCACGCCGTGCAGTTCGAGCTGCTCCTGCAGATAGCGCGCCATCTCGGGATCAAGCGGCCCCATGAGCTGCGGCAGCTTCTCGACCAACACCACCTCCAGCCCGCGTTCCCGCAGGCTCTCGGCCGCCTCGATGCCGATGTAGCCGCCCATGACGACGGCGCGCCGCGCGCCGGACTGGATACTGGCAATGATGCGATCCATATCCGCGATGTTCCGCAACTCGTGAATAGCCGGATGGTCCAGTCCCGGCAGCGACGGACGCAGCGCGCGCGCGCCGGTGGCCAGCACGAGCTTGTCATACTGCTCCGCGTACGTACGCCCGGTGCGAGTTTCGCGTACCTGCACCGTATGCGCGGCGGGGTCAATGGCGGTCACCTCGGAAAAGACGCGCACCTCCAGATTCAACTGGGCCTTGAGCGACTCCGGCGTCTGCACTAGCAGGCTGTGCCGGTGCGCGATCCTGCCGCCGATATGGTATGGCAGGCCGCAGTTGGCGAAGGAGACGAACTCATCCTTCTCGAACACAACGATCTCGGCTTTTTCGTCCAGCCGGCGCAACCGCGCCGCCGCCGACATGCCGGCGGCCACGCCGCCCACGATGATGATTTTCATTGGCGTTTCTCCCGTTGATGCCGCTTGCGCATGCAGTTCAGAATGGTCAGCGCATCGGGATTGGCGAGCGCGTACCAGACCTCCCTGCCGCGGCGTTCGGCGGCGATCAGTCCCGCCGCGCGCATTTTGTTGAGGTGTTGCGACAGCGCGCCCTGCGCGCCGCCCAGCGCCGCCAGCAGCACGTGTCCCGGTGCCGCGCCGCCGTGATCCAGATGTTCGACGATGCGCAGACGATAGGCGTGCCCCAGTACGCGCAGCGCGTCGGCCATGCGCCCAAGGTAGGTCGGCGGCAGAAGGTCTGTCTTTTCTTTACTCATCGTCGCTCTCCCGATCGTGTCCCTTCGCGCATCAATATATCATAATATGATTATGTGTCAACATGGAAAGAGCAGTTCAGGCGCGCTTCGCGTGCCCGAACTGTTCTTGTTTTTGGCTGCCGCCCCCCCTACAGGATGAAGGGTCTCCTGAACATTGGGCAGGCGCATGGGACGTTGGTCATTCCCGGCGCCGGCAACGCCAACGGCGTTGCGTACGATAGCCCAGGGTTGCGGCGGAGCCGCTACCCTGGGTAGATGTGATTAACGTTGGCAACCCCAACGGGGTTGCGTCAAATGGGGGTACAGACATGCCGCGGTTCGGGGTCTCGGTTGCGCCGCCCGTGCAGGGAGTCGAGCACATTGCGCAGGTACTGTTCGTCGGCGAGCTCCTCGACGGCTTCGGGCGGGAAGCGTACACGGCCGCGCAGATCGGCCGCAAGTTCGGCGAACAGGCGCAGACGCGCATCCGGATCGAGTTCGTCCCGTCGCTGGACGGCAGCGAAGACGATGGCCGCCTCTTCGGGGGCGACGAGCTGACGCAGGCGCGCCTCCAGATGCGGATACTTCCGAAAAGAGTTGTAGCCGGGCGCGCCGAGCGTGGCGATGTCCGGTGGCACCGGCTGCGCCAACCGCACCACGATCGTGTCGGCGGCCAAGTCTCCCAGACGTTGTCCGTGCCGGCTGCACCACGCCGCGAAGCCTCCGACGACATACAGAATGGGCAACGAGTCTACCGCGCGCAGCAGGTTGCGGAGCACCACCTGCGGCAGGCGCAACGGCAGGCCGCGTGCGTCCATGACACGCAGACCCAGCAGTCGTTTGCCCAGCGTCTGTCCCCGCCAGAACCATTCCAGCGTCATGCTGTAGCCGATCGTCAGGACGAAAAAGATCAGCACGTTGAGCGCCAGTGCGAAATCCTCATCCACAACCGCCACCAGGGAGATCGTCAAGCCGGCGAGACGCGAAAGCAGCGCCACCGCCGCCGTGTCCGTCACCGCCGCCAGACCGCGCGTCACCGGCGTGGCCAGGTGCAGCGCGAAGCGCACGCCTTCAGGCGTCCGAACGATCATGGCGGGCATGCGCCGGTTCACGTGCGCCCCTCCGCGCGGCCGGCGCCGCCGCGCCCCAGCAGCAGGGCCAGCAGGACAAGCTGCATGCATCCGAAGGCGATCTTTGGACCATAGAGAATGGGCGCGTGGTACTGCGACAGGAAGGATTCCACCAGCGCTGCCCAGACCAGCAGCAGCGCGCTACCTCCGATCAGCGTCGCCAGATCGGCGGCGATCGCGCGCAGTCTCGCTGTCAGCGGTTGCCGCTGGCGGCGCCCCAACAACGTCATTCCCAGCAGCAGTCCCGCCTGCGCCGCGATCAGAATGGCCGGAATCTCGATGGCGCCGTGGGGCAGCAGCCAACCGGCCAGAAAGACGGAATGACCGGCGGCGACATAATCGGCGCAGACCGCGCCCAGAATCGCGCCGTTGTGGAAGAGCACGATGGCGGTGCCAAGCCCGAAGGTGATGCCGAGCGCAAGGGAGTTGCGCGCGACGTTTACGTTGTTGGCCATCAGCACGGCCGAGAAAGTCTGCCTGCCGCCGCGCCGTTTCAGGCTGCCGGCCTCCTCCTGCTGCACGCGCTCCGAGGGACTGCCCAGAAGGTGCGCAAACGGCATCACGACCGGTTTCGCGGCCGGGTCCACCAGCACGGCCACCCCCCCCATCAAGGCTCCTCCCAGCGTAATGGCCGCGGCCAGCGCGAAGAGCCGGACGTGACGTCGGAAGACGCGCGGAAAGGTCCGCGCGAACCACGCGACCGGAGCAAAGCGCAGACGCGCGCGGCGACCGGCGTGAATCTCGCCGTAAGCGCGTCCGACCAGCGCCTCCAGATTGTGGTGCACATCGGATCCCGCGAGGCTCTCGCTCACGGCCAGCAAGCCGGCGCAGGCGCGCTCGTAGAGATCGTGCAGACGGGTGGCGCCGTTCAGATCGAGCGCCTCGGGCTGCTCGGAGAGACGTTCCAGCAAGGCGTCCAGCTCGTCCCAGTATGGCTGCTCGCGCTCCGCGAATTCGCGCAGGTCCACGATCACAGCAGTTGCCTCCTCTTGATGGTCATGTACTGCGTCACAGCCGTGGCCGCGAGCGCCTCGGCTTCTACCTGCGCGGTGTGCGCGCCGAGAAGCCGCAGGGAACGTTCCGTCTCTCGCAGACGCTGCCAGATCAAGTGCCCCGCCAAACGCGCGCGCAGCCCGTCGAGACTGTCCGCATCGGCTCCGCCGAAGAGCGGCGCCACGCCGGCCGGCTTCAGCATGGTCAGGGCCACCAGGTGATGACGCGCCACCAGTCGCATGGCCTCGACCATGGCTTCCGCCAGCACGGCATCGTCCAGGCATGTCAGCACGAGTATCAACGCGCGCTTGGGCAGGCGCGCGCGCAGGAAGACGAACAGTTCGCGGTAGTCGGGCGAAACCCCCGCCGGCTGTGCCCGGTAGAGCGCGCGGCGGCAGGACTCGAAGTGCGGCTTGCCGCGCCGCGCGCCCAGGAAAGTGTGCACCTGACGGTCGAAGGCCAGCAGCCCGAAACGGTCGCCCTGCGACTCCGCCGCCAACGCCAGCAGCAGGCCACAGGCGATGAAGCGATCCAACAGGCTGCGCGCCGACGGCTCGCCGGGCGCCGGCGCCAATCGCGCCGTCAGACGGGAGGTGTCGATCGCCACGTAGATTTCCTGCGTGCGTTCGACCTGGTATAGCTTGGTAACGGGGAAACCGCGCCGCGCGGTGGCCTTCCAATGAATGTCGCCCGGATCGTCGCCCTGCACGTATTCCCGCAGTTTCTCGAATTCGCGTCCCTTGCCGGTCTGCCGCTGGAGTTGCCCGCCCAGGTCGCGCCGCCTCAGGAAGCGCGCCGCCAACCGGCGGTGTTCCTCCCGCAGATTGGGATAGACGCGCACCGCGCCCCGCAACACGCGCCGCGCGATGACCGTCCAGAGCCCCGCCGGCGAGGCGGTCTCGATGGCGCACTGCGAGATGGCGAACCGGCCGCGGCGGCGCGGCCGGTAGGGCCACCGAACGACGCAGGCCGCGCCCTCGTCGGGCAGGCGCGCCTCCAGGAACTCATGGCTCGATTCCAGCGTGTCGTCCAGTGCCAGCGCCACGCGCAGGCGGCGTCCGCGCGCCGCCGCGGCGAAGGACAGGCGCAATTCGACGGCGTCGTCCCGATCGCAGAAGGCGCGCGTTTCGTCCGGCACGGCGGCTTCGATGCCTTGCAGCCGCCCGCGCGCGCGCACGGCGTCCAGCAACGCCAGCGCGGCCAGCGTTGCCGGCGGCGTCCATGCCACCCCGCGCGCGGCCGGCGCCAGCGCCCACAGCAGCGCGGACGGCAGCGCCGTCAGCGCGGCCCACAGCAATAGACTGGCGGATGGGACCAACATGGCGCACTCGTCCGGGACGCTCAGCGCGGCACGGGGACCTCAGCGAGCAGACGGCCGACCAATTCGGCCGGAGTCAGGCCCTCGACCTCGTATTCCGGCCGCAGCACCAGACGGTGCGCCAGCACCGGCACGGCCAGTTCGCGGATGTCGTCGGGCGTCACGAAATCGCGGCCCGCGATGACGGCGGCGGCGCGCGCGCCGATCACGAAAGCCTGCGTGGCACGCGGTCCGGCGCCGGTCATGGCGCTGTCGGCCGCGCGCGTGGCGCGCACCAGGTCCACCGCGTAATCGAGCAACTCCGGCCGCAGCGTAATCGCCGGCAAGGCCGCGCGCAGCCGTGTCAGCGTGGCAGCGTCGATCAGCGGCGCCAGCGCGCCGCGCGCCAGCAGCGCCTCCGGCGCATCCTCGCCCTGCACGCGCAGCGCCAGCGCGCGTTCGGCTTCGCGGTCGGGATAGTCCATGACGATCTTCAGCATGAAGCGATCCTTCTGCGCCTCGGGCAAGGGATAGGTGCCCTCATACTCGATCGGGTTCTGCGTGGCGAAGACCGTGAAGTTCGGGGAGAGGTCATGCGTCATGCGGTCTATCGTGACCTTGCGTTCCTGCATGGCCTGCAGCAGCGCGGACTGCGTCTTGGCGGGCGCGCGGTTGATCTCGTCCGCCCGCAGGAAAGTCGTGAAGACCGGACC
>JAQULY010000076.1 GCA_028718445.1 Kiritimatiellia bacterium | reverse complement strand
CGATGCGTGACCCGGCGCACTGTCTCGCGCACTCTAATGCGCCCCACTCGCGCCCCCTTCTCACTGACCCCATTACCGATGGACGCAAATAGTCTTTGACAAACCTGCGCCTACCTTTGTATATATATATACCGCATGAACCCGGTAGGCTCCATCGCACGTCTGCAACGGCCCGTGAACAAGCATCGGCAAGTGTATCTGGCGCTTCGCGAGCGGCTGTCCACACGCAAGTTCAAAGAGGGGTCCCGTCTGCCCACGGCGCACTCGCTGGCGGAGAGCTTCGGCGTCTCCTATCTCACCGTGCATGCGGCATTGCGCGATCTGGTGCGCGACGGCTGGCTCGTGCGCCATCCCGGCAAGGGTACCTTCGTGACGGACGCCGCCGGCATCAAGCGGCGGCCGAATGTGGCGCATCTGGCCGTGGTCATGCCGCGGCACGAGGAAATGACGCCCATCCATGGCTCGGACTTCGCCCTCAGTTTTCTTCACGGCTGTTCGGTGCAGGCTGAAGAGCACGGCGGCGAACTGGTAACTTGCTCCCTGCCCAGCAAGGTCACGGGAGACGAGATTGTAACCGCGGTGGAGCGGCTGGCCTCTTCCTTTGACGGGGTCATCTTCGAGGGCGATCAGTACGCCGAAGTCATGCAAGGGCTGCGCAGCAAGCGCATCCCGTTTGTGGTGGGCGGCACGCTGCGGCCATACGAAGCCGTCGTGCATTACGACCGGGAGAACGCCGTACGGCAGGGCGTTGAGCATCTGATCGAGTTGGGTTGCCGTCACCTTGCGTTTATCGGCAGCACGAAGAAGAGCGCGAAGCAGGGCATGGATGCCCTCAAATCCGTCTACTTCATGGACACGCTGAAGAGGCACGGCCTGCCGCATGGGCCTGACTGCATCAAGCACGCCACGACGGTGGCGGAAGCGGCGGCGGCGGCGGAAGTGCTCTTGCGGCAATCACCGCGGCCGCAGGGCATCTTCGTGGACAATCCCTTGAAGGCGGAAGGCGTCGTCCGCGCCGTGCACGGCCTGGGGCTGCACATTCCCAGGGACATCACGCTGCTGGGCTACGGCTTCATCTCCCCCAACCGGGAATTGCCGGCATTTCCAACGGTCATGATTCCGGCGCTGGACATCGGCAGGGAGTCGGTCGTGCTGCTCGACCAGATCATTCAGGGACGGGTCCAGTTGCCGGTCCATCGCTTCCTGCGCGCGAAACTGGTAGCCGGAGGTTCCCGCGGACGGACGTGATTCTGGATGCAAGGTGAGTGGATGAAACATAGGGAGATCAAAAACATGAATACAGTCACCAAGAACAGTGAATGGGTGAAACGTCTGGGCAGGTGGGTACTCCTGGCCATGTTGTCGGCGGCCGCCAACCCAGGTCCGGCGGCGGTGAATTACGCGCTGGTCAGCAGCTACGTCGGCAACACTGTGGAGTGTTACGACACGAATGGAACGTGGGTCAGCACGTTCGTTTCCGGGCTCGCCAATCCGGGCGGGTTGGCCTTTTCACCGGACAACAAAATTTGGATTCCGAATGCTGTCTCTAGCGGCAGCATCAACCGATACGATCTTTATGGCAATCTCGTCGATCAAATCACGGGGTTGTCGTTCCCGCAAGCCGTCACTTTCGGGCCCGACGGCAATGCCTACGTGCTCGAACGCTACGCCCTGCGCGTCACCAAGTTCAATGGGACGACCGGAGCCAACCTGGGCCTGTTTGCCACCAATCATGGCGGCGAGGTCAATTCAACCTGGGATATGGCCTTCGGCACCGACTCGAATCTTTATGTGTACGGCCGGGGAACCAATAATGCCAGCGGGATTGTGCAGCGGTTCAACGGCACGAACGGGGCGTGGATTGACGATTTCGCGACCATCGGCGCCTATGCCAGTGGGGGGATTGGTTTTGCGCGCGGCAATCTATATTTATCCAGCGTTGGCGAGTATAAGGTCTACTGCTTTGACGCCACCACCGGCGCGCGCAAGTCGAGCGGCGACATAACCGGCTTGGATGTCAAACCGTGGGGCCTGACGCCGGGGAGCGACGATGCCCTTTACGTGGTGGGATACACTGGCAACAAGGTGGTGCGCCGGTCGGGCGCGAATTTCGCGACCAGCGCCAATTTCGCAACCAATCATCTCACCAATCCAACGCATCTGATTTTTGCGCCCGTTGTGCCATATTCACAAACGGCTTTGAAGCAGGAATGCCTGGTTGCTTCGTATGGCAACAGTAGAGTGGAGCGTTTCAGCACCAATGGAACCTGGTTGGGCACGTTCATAGACCCATTCCAGAACCCGTCAGGCATGGCGATTTCGCCCGATCGGCGAGTCTGGGTGGCATCCTGCACAGGGGGGTATCTGCGACGATACAGTCTGAAGGGCACCTACATTGACCAAGTGTACGCAAGCCTCAACACCGCGGAGACGGTGACGTTCGGGCCGGACGGAAATGCCTACGTGCTCGAACGCTACACAATGCGGGTGCTGAAATTCGATGGCACAACCGGCGCGTATCTGGGCGTGTTTGCGACCAACCACAACGCCACGGTTACTTCGACCTGGAAGATGTCGTTCGGTCCCGACGGGCATCTCTATGTCAACGGCCGGCGCAATGACTATGGCGGCGTTTTACAGCGGTTCGACGGCGCGACCGGGGCGTGGATTGACGATTTCGCGACCTTGCCCGCCAATGCTCATCCAGTCGGGCCGCTCATGTTTACGCGGAACAATCTGTTCTGGGGGGCCAACAGGACCATTTACTGTTTCAATGCCGAGACTGGCGCTCGCCGATCGGCCGGCGACATAGCCGGGACCCCGAGTCTTGTGAAATACGGAGTGGTGGGGCCGGACAACGCGCTATATGTGACCTTTGGCTCGAGCATTACCGAAACCAACAATCAGGCGGTATGCTATTCGGGTGCGAATTTTTCCAGCGCCGCCAATTTCATCACCAATTATGTCGACAACCCCCAAGGCATCGTCTTCATTCCGCCGGCGCCACAAGGCACTGTTCTCTGTCTGCGGTAATTGGGCGTTCCCCCGTTTAATGAGGTGTAAAGTGCAGCGCAGTTCCAGTTCCTTCGCCCGGTGGGCACCGGTGTTTCTCCTGTTCTTCCTGCTCGCCATCCGTGCGATGACTGAACCTGTCACAAACGGCGTTGCTTCGGCCGTGGAATGGGCGGACTGCCGCCTGGGCTTGGGCGACACCGTGTTGGCGCCGTGGACGCCTCTACAAGTGCGAAGCGAGAAGCGCGGTATCCTCAGGCGGCATTCGGAAACCGTCGTCCATTGCTGGGGACGCGCGTATCGGTTCGACGAACGGGGACTGCCGGCGCAGATCGTTTCCAAGGAAGCGGAATTGCTGGCGGCGCCCGTGTCGCTCCGCCTGCAACTCGAAGGGAAATCAATAACGTGGTCACAATCCAAATCGGAGATCGTCTCGTCCTCCCCGGCGTCCGTTGAAATCGCGGGGGCGGCCGAAGCGGCTCCAGCCAGTGGAGAAATTGCGCTGCAAACCCGCCTGCGCCTGGAATACGACGGCTTGATCGTTTATCGGTTGCGTTTGGTTTTGCCTAAGAAAACAAGCGCGGACAGTCTGGTGTTGGATATTCCGATGCGCTCCGAAACGGTGTTGTACCGGCACCGTCAGACGATGGCGGACTTGGCGCGATGCATCCCGGGCACGACGGTCGGCGGCGCTTTACCGTCCGGTGAAGGGATTGTGGATAGCAGCACGTTCATCCCGTATGCCTGGCTGGGCGACAACGACCGGGGTTTGTTCTGGTTCTGCGAGAGCGCCGAACACTGGCCGAATTGGGCCAACTCGAATGCCGTCGAGACCGTCCGCGAAGGGGACCGGACTGTCCTGCGGTTGAACCTGCTGCAGCCCGGCCAGACGTTGCCGTCCGACTGGGAATTCGAATTCGGCCTGCAGGCCACGCCGGCAAAACCGATGCCGCCCCAATGGCGGAATTGGCGTTGGTGGCCGGCGGCCGGCGCCACACAGGAGATCGTGCTCTCGGGGCCGAAGCCCAACGCGTATTACGGCTATCCGGGTCCGGAGGAAGAAGAAACGTTCACCAAATCCATCGCGGATCGTCACGCCAAAGGCCGCCAGGGGGTGTTTTATTCCCTCATTCACATGATGGACGAAACCTGTCCCGAATTCAAACGGTTCGGCCAGTATTGGCATGCCGGCGAGGGCATGGGCGACGCCAGCGTCCACTTAAGGAGCATCTGTCCGCGTGCCGGCGAAAAGGCGGAGTGGAAATATTCAGACTTCATCGTGTGGAAAAACCACGAGTATATCCGGAAATACAAGTTGGACGGTTTCTATCACGATTGCGTCGGTCCCACCTATTGCATGCGCGACGGCCAGGGGCACGAGCAGTGCTCGTGGCGCGATGCGGCCGGAAAACGGCACTGTACTATCGCCATACTGGCCTGGCGGGACATTTATCGCCGGATGTATGCCATGGTCAAAGCGACCTCGCCGGATTTCTTCCTGGTGACCCACATGTCGCCCTATCTGACCATGCCCATCCTGGCCTATGAGGATGCCTATCTGGATGGCGAACACCTGCGCCGCAAAGTCCGCGACGATTATCTGGACGTGCTGCCGCTCGACACGTTCCGCGCCGAATTCATGGGACGCCAATGGGGTGTCGCGCCCATCTTCATCCCGGAATTTCTCGATCCCGCCATATCGGCGAAAGTCGAGCCGACGCGCGGCTTGGCCGCGCTGCTCATGCTGCACGATGTCACGCCCTGGCCGGCATACAGCAACGTCAAGGTGTTCAACGAGATGTTCGCGGCCTTGGATGCGTTCGGCTACGCGGAGGCCGAGTTCATTCCCTATTTCGACGCCAAACCGCCCGCGACCGCGGACATGCGGGACGTTTACGTCAGCGTATACAAACGCGGCGACAGCCGCGCGCTGGCCGTCGTCGGCAACCTGTCGAAGGAAGACCGCCAAGGCTCGATCCGGCTCAGTTCCCGACGCATTGGATTGCCGTTGGACCGTATCGTGTCATGGCCAGATCGCGCCCCGGTCGCACGTTCCGGCGACCGCATAGAGTTGGCGGTTCCCCGTCAGGGCTATCGGATGCTCCTGATCGAAGACTGAAGGGTGTGCGTGGGTCGAGTAATGAAAACCAGCCCCACTGTAATCCGGCACCTGGTAGTCGGATGTCTAATTTTCTCTGTTGCCTGCGGCGCCGAGGCGGAGTCCTCCAATCAGGCGGCTATTCCCGTTGGTCCGCCGATCTTGCTGGCCGGTCCGCTGGCGGCGGCGCCCGAACTCGACGGTAGTGGGGACGATCCTGTCTGGAGCAGTTGCGTTGAAGTGCGCGACATGGCGGTTCTTGCCGGTCGCATCCTGCCGTCCAACGAGACAGCGTTCCGATTGGGATACACACCGGAGAATCTCTATGTGCTCGTCCAATGCGCCAGCCACGGCGCCAGGCCCAAGGTGACCGTACGCGATCACGACGGACCGGTCTTTACCGACGACGCGATCGAACTTTATCTCGAGCCCGTGGCCGGCAGCGGCAAATATTACCACTTCGTGGCGAATGCCGCCGGCGCACGCTATGAGGGCGTCGGAACTGACGCCAGTTGGAACGGAACATGGGAGGCCATCGGCGCAGTCAAGGACGACGCCTGGACACTGGAGTTTGCGATCCCTTTTACGACGCTCGGAGTCAAACCCGTCGCGGGCACAACCCTCGGGCTCAACCTTGCCCGCAACGACCTGATCGGCAATCAACTGCAGAGCTGGTCTGGCGGTTTTCACGATCCCGGCAACTTCGGGCGTCTTGCGCTGGGCGAGAGCGCGATCGGGGCAACCGGACTGACAGGTCTATACCGCGAGAGAGATGGCATTGCCGCGTTCGGCGAGTTGACCAACAGCGCGGGCGGCGCGCAGAACATCAACTGGCTGCTGGCCGGCACGGTGGGTGGCGAGCCATTCCGCTTCGAACAGGCACTTGAAGTTCCGCGAAATGCTTCCCGGACAATCGAGAGAGAAACCGTTGTTGAGAGCGAGGACGGTTGGGCGGGGTGGCGCAGCATGCTGGCCGCGGGCGCGACGACACTCTATCGCTCGCCCGCCATGCGCAGTCCCATCCTGCGTTTGCCGGTGCTTGACCGGAAACGCGAGCCGACAGTCTTGAGCAATGAACTAATTCGCCTGGTATTCGATGCCAACAGCGGAGCGCTTGTTTCGCTGAGCAACCTGGTGACGGGACAGGAAATGCTGGCCGGACTGGAATCGAGTCCGTTGTTCCGCCTCGACACGGTCAACTACGCGAAAAACCCTCTCTTCTTCCGCGAGGACGATGTTCGCGTCCTCAAGCCGGGTTTGCGGACGTTTCGCTCGGCGAGAGTCCGCGCAGAGACAGGCGGTACCGCGCAGGTCTTGACCCAGGTGCATCAATTCGAAGAAGGCGTCACCGTCACGGCCACGATACGAGTGACCGCCGGCGATCCGGTGAGCAAGTGGGACATAGCCGTGTCCAACTCCCTGCCCCGCCGTCCGCGGGATGCCGTAATCGTGCACCGGGTTACGTTCCCGAATCTGGGTGGACTGAAGGCCGCGGAAACCGATGCGGATCAGGCGGCGGCGTTGCCATACAACGCCGGCCGGCTCGTTCGGGAGCCCGGCAGGAACTTGGCCGAGTCCCCGCGCATGGCGATCCCCGGGTGGACCTCGATGTCATGGATGGATCTATCCGGGCCGACCGGCGGGCTTTACCTGGCGAGTCACGACGTCCGGCCTGTGGCGCAGACGATACTGACGGCCAGGAGCGAGTCGGAAGGGAAAGTGGAATTTTCGATCACGCGCTGGTCGGTACTGTGGCCAGGCAAAACGTGGCGACCCCAGGCCTGTTCCGTGGGGCTCCACGCTGGCGACTGGCACTGGAGCGCGGACCGTTACCGCGACTGGTACTATGCCGCGGTAACGCCGCGGGCTACGCCGGCGTGGTTGTCGGCCGAGGACGGCTGGATTTTCGACGGAATGGAAGACCGGTTCACCTGCCAGGATCTTGCCCGTCGCCTGACCATGGGGCGGAACCAGGGCATCGGCTACATTCAGAGCTGGCAGGCCCCGGGCCAATACAACCAAGGCGGCATTTTGGGGTGGTTTCTGGCCAATGTTTATGGCGGCAAGGAAAAAGATTTCAGGGAGGCGATTGGCGGGATTCATCGCCGCGGCGGGCGCGTTGGTTTCTACATGAATATGGGGGATATGGAGGCCAACATGGGCGCCATAATGAATCAACCCCGATATACGCAAAAGCTTCCGAAAGATGTGCTTGAACGCATGCCGGCGGCCGATCCGTTGAGCGATGGCTGGCTGGAATCGGGAGTCATGCAGCCGGACGGGAGCTACCGTATGGGCTGGCCCAGCGGCATCGACACGTGGTCCGGCTGCCTCGGCTCGGCCAAGGGATGGGGGCCATGGTATTATTACACTGTCGTCACAAAACATGCCCTGGAGTACAGGACCGACGCATGGTATGCGGACTGCCATCCCGGCCTGTCCGAAGGGATGTGTTTCAGCCCTCATCATGCGCACAAGTGTCCGGAATCGCTCGGACAGATCACGTTGGATTTCGGCGAACGCGTGGCGCGGAACGTCGGCAAGGATTTCGGCATGCTGGGTGAAGGGTTCTGCGACCGGTTCTTCACGTTCAACACGCATGCGCTCTACTGCCAACCTGTGACGCACCGCGAAGATGACGAGCCCGCCATCTTCCGTTACACGCACCCCCGGTTCCCGCTCTTCTGCGGGACATGTCGCTATACCTGGGGCGCTCCATCGGCGCTCTACACCAGACTGCTGGGGCTCGGGAACGTCTCGTTTGCCGATCATTTGCGCTATGTCCTGCTGTATGGCATGCGCTTCGATGTCTTTGCCGGACCGACGTATGCGGATCCCGCGAGTCTGCACAACAGCGGCGCGATCCTTAACGAGAAGGAACAACGCGACCTCATCTTTCTGCGCAAGAGCGTCCATCAGGACCTGGAGGATGCGGACTTCCGCGATCAGGTCGGACTGACGGGCGTCCCCGCCAAAACGCAGGCCCGGCTTTTCGTGCGGCGGGATCGCGCCGGCGGGTTGATTACCATCTTTGACGCGCGGCCGGAGAAGACGGCTTTCTCTCTTTCGCTGAAACTGACACCTCATCGGTTGGCTGCAATCGCCGGCGCGGAGATATTCCTGCCGGGCGGAACGAAGCAAACGATGGCGACGCCGGTCGTCAAAGACAATGCGGCGGTCTTTGCTGTGCCAAAGATCGAAGCGCGCATGCTGATAGTAAGGTTCGCGGCACAAGCGGAGCCGGCCGGGCCCTGAACAGTCACAATCGGTTGAAATGTGAATACCATCATGCATGTCAATGTGTATGTCGTTCCGGTCTTGCTCTGCGCCCTGGCCGCCAACGCCACTCCGCCCCAGGAACGGGTCAGTCCCAAAGACGGCGCGGTGCAGATACTGGTGCCGGGAGGCGAGTTCGTCATGGGCGTGGACGATCCGGCGGCGCCGATGGCCGACGAGGAACGTCCGCCCCATCCCGTTAAGCTCACGCCGTTCTGGCTGGACAAGTACGAAGTAACCAACGAGCAATACGCCAAGTTCCTGAACATGTTGATTGCGGAAGGCGGCACGAATTGGACGGATCGCCAGGTGTTCGATGCGGCATATAGCCGGGTGTTAATGGAGCATTCGCTCTGCGGCCTGGAGTTGAATCTGGCGCAGCGCTGTGTCTCCGTCAAGAAAGGCCAGGAACAATTCCCGGCCATGCCGGTCAGTTGGCAAGCGGCGACGGAATATGCGGCCAGGATGGGGCGGCGGCTGCCGACGGAGGCCGAGTGGGAATACGCCGCGCGGGGAACGGATGGACGGCGGTATCCATGGGGTAACGTATGGCAGGCGAAATGGGCCAATGTCCACAGCGGCAAGCCGTCAGCAGTCGACGCCTTTCCGCGCGATGTCAGCCCGTTTGGGATTGTTGGACTGGGCGGTAACGCGCGCGAGTGGGTTCAAGACTACTACGAGATAGGCTTCTATGCCTCCTCGCCAAAGGACAATCCCGTGAACAGCGGCGGCAAAGGTCCGGCGCGCGTCATCCGCGGAGGCAGCTATGTCTTTACCGAATGGGACGCCCGCGCCACCAGCCGTTGTCGCGGTCTGGTTAGTGACCACAATCCGCAGCCGGCCACGGGGATCCGAACGGCGGAGGACGCCCATTCGCCCACGAAATGAAAACCATGCTGTCGATCGAAAACGAAAAAATGCGGGTGCAAGTCGCTGCGGCTACCGGAGCGATCACGTCGCTGGTGTTCAACGACCTGCCGGGCGATTTGGTTGGCGAGCCGCGCTTGGCGGCCAATTTCCGTCTCTGCCTGCCCTTGGACGACTACCAATGCAACTACATCGAAGGCATGGAACAGAAACCGGAATCGGTGACCCGGACGGGAGACGTCGTGACCGTGCGTTTCTCGGGGATGACTTCGACGAAGGGCACCTATCCCATTGATTTGGAGTACGCCCTCCGGCTGGAGGGCGACACGCTGATTTTTCAAGCCAAGCTGACCAATCGCGACGCGCATCCGATCTCGGAATTCTGGTTTCCCCGGTTGGGCGGCTGGACGCGGTTCGGCGCCGGCCGCGATGCCCGCATGACGGTCCCCGGTTATCAGCGCGCCCGCCAACTCGGACATGCACAGACGGCGGCCATCTTTCGCGAATTTCCGTGCGGCCAGGGCCTGGGCGGCGAAGGCGCCGAATGGACCACGGACTATCCTGGGATGGCTATGACCATGCCCTGGCTCGACCTTTACGATGCCGGTTCGGACACCGGACTCTATCTGGGGTACCACGATACCACCTGCCGGTACAGCACCTGGCACACGGCTTTGTTCCCGCGCAACAGCGGCCGGCCGGATGCCTGGATCGCACCCGACGAGGCCGCCGGCCTGCCGGTGGGCCTGGTCTTTTCGCACGTTCGTTATCCTTTCATCCACAGCGGCGAATCGCTCGATTCGGGCGAGTTCGTTTTCCGGGTGCATCGAGGAGATTGGCATCACGGCTCCCGGTTCTATCGCGAATGGTTCATGACCCATTTCCCCTTCGACAAGTCCAAAAGCTGGCTGCGCAAAAAAAGCGCCTGGTTTACGTCGATCATCTATCAACCCGAAGACCGGATTGTGGCCGACTATGTGCAGTACGAGCGCTGGGCTCACGAGGCGCAGGCGTTCGGCGTCGATACCTGCGAGTTGATCGGCTGGGATAAGGGCGGATTGGAACGCGATTACCCGGAATATGTTCCGGAACCCAAACTGGGTGGGCGCGAAGGCTTCCGTACGCTACTGAAAGCGATTGCGTCGCGCGGCGGGCGCTGCCTGCCCTTCGTCAATTATAACGTCCTGGACCAGCACACCGAGTGGTACAAACGCGAACTGCACAAGTTCACGCACCAGGAATATATGGGTAGCACGGCCAACTGGTTCAGTTGGGGCGAAAGCACGCTGCTGGCGCGCAAGGAGAACAATGCCCGCCGTCATCTGCTGGCCTCGGTCGTGCCGCCCCTGGAAAGCATCCTCGAGGATTTCCTGCTCGAAGTGGTAAAGGATGGCGCCTCCGGTTTTCAGATCGACAAACTGTGCGAAGGGTCCCGGCTGGATTTCAATCCGCTCAACACGCTCAAGCCCGACGTGGCCTTGTGCGAGGGTCTGGTGCAGGCCATTGCCCGGCTCCATGCCAAGTGCCGCGCCTTGAATCCCGACTTCTGTCTGGCGGCCGAAGCCGGGCAGGACCGGTTGTTGCCTTACGTTGATGTATCGTACCGCAACACCGACGGGTACGATATCTCGCCGTTGCGCTACGTGTTTCCGGAGTGGACGTCATGCCGGCACATTTCGTCACCCTTCGATTTCGCAGGCGTCAACGGCGCCGTGCTGACCGGCGCGGTGATCTGCGTCGAACCGTTCAGCTACCAGGGTTCGTTGGGACATCCGCTCTACCGGAAACTGGCCGACTATATCCGGGAAGTGGAGCGGATACGCAGCGAGCTGGCCGACATTATTTTTCTTGGAACCTACTACGACACGCTTGACGCCGAAGTCACGCCGGTTAAGCCGTCCGGCAAGGCCGCTGTCGCGGCCCTGCTGGCCGTAGGAGAGCCCGGGGCGATGACGGTCGGCGGCGGCGGGAACGCCTGTGGCGTAGCTGCCGGCGAGCTGCTGTATCGCGTTCATGGCCACCGGCAAACGGATCGGCGGGCCTTAGTTGTCGTAAATCCTACCGAAAATGAAATCTCATACCACTGGAAGTTCCTGCATAGGGCGGTCGCGAAGGCCGAGTTGTACGCACCCTTTGAACCGGTGCGGAAAATCGACCGGGGCCGTCCCGTGCAAATCAAAGCGAAAGCACTGCATATCCTCGTTGACTCAGAAAATCCGTAGACGCCGACAATGCGAATAGAGCGTTTTCCTGATGCGGCGCAGAGTCTTCCTTTGAGGAAAGGCTGAGAAGTTCCATGCGAGCCGACAAACGAAGCGTGAAGTCGATCGAGAACTCAACGTTTAGGCTGGATATTGACACGCAAACGGGCGCCCTCGTGTCGCTTGTCGTCAAACCGATCGGCGAGGATATGCTTGGCGAGAAGCGCTTAGCCTCGATCTTCGACCTGAGGCTCCAACATTCCGATTACGAATGCGATTACACCACGACGAACCGCCCGGCCACAATCCGGGTGGGGGGAACGTCCGCTGAAATGGAATTCGACGGCATCCATACGGAGCGGGGCGAATTCTCCGTCGCTCTGAATATAGGCATCGAATTGGACGGCTCGGCGATTCGGTTTCGCTCGCGTTTGACGAACAGGGAAACAATCCCGGTAGCCGAATTCTGGTTTCCGCGGCTGGGTGGGATTACGCGATTTGGCAATCTTGCGGATACCGAGTGTTTTTGGCCGACCTACAGCGGGCAACATTATAGCAAGCACTTGTCACGGTTTCCGACCGGCATGAGCCTGGGAGATCGGATTCCAGAGTCATTCATGACCTTCTCGAAACCGCCTTGGTTGGCTATGCCATGGTTCGATCTATATAATAGACGCTATAATAAGGGCCTGTATTTCGGTTACCACGATCCAATCTATCGCATTCATGGGAACCATTTTGCCTACCACCCCGCGCCGGGGCCGAACACACCCGGCATCAACTGGCCCACACCGGAAATGCTCGGCGCCGACGTGCCCATTGGCGTGGTCTATTCGCATGTTCGTTTTCCTTATGTGGCGCAGGACGACCCGAAGGCCGGTTCCTGTTTCGAGTCCGGCGAATTCGTAATCCAGTTTCACGAAGGCGATTGGCATAACGCCGCGCCGATCTATCGTTCGTGGTGGGAACGGCATTTCACGACTCCAGAAAAGCCGACATGGCTCCGGCAGCGCACCGCTTGGTTTTGCGCCATGCTGCTACAGCCCGAGGACCGCGTCAACACGGACTACCGGGGTGTTGTTCAATGGGCCAAGGATGCCAAGGAATTCGGCATCGACACGGTCGAGATCTCGGGATGGGACAAGGGCGGGCAGGACCGCGATTATCCGCACTACGTGCCCGATGAACGGCTGGGCGGCGAAAAGGGGTTCAAGTGGATGCTCAAACAACTTGCCGAGGACGGCATCGATCCCGTGATTTTTGTGAACTACAACACCATGAATTGCGAGACTGATTGGTTCCGAAAGGAACTGAAACGGTACATGCGGATGGACGAATTCGGTCAGAGCGAAAACTGGATGCACTGGGGACAGAGTACTATCCAGGCGCGGCACGGATTGAGCGTTCGACGTCAACTGTGGGCCTCCTCGTCCATCCCAGCGTTCAACGAGATCATAGCGCGCTATTTTACGCGCTTGGCCGAATGGGGCGTCAAAGCACTGCAACTGGACAAGACCGGCGCTGCCGAGCAACTGCTGGATTTCAATCCGTTGTCGACGCGGCCGGCGGACACGTGCATGGCCGAAGGAACCGTTCGTTCATGCGAATGGTTGTTGCAGAAGTGCCGGGAAATCCAGCCGGATTTCGTCTTCGCGTCGGAGGCCGTAGCTGACCGGTATATGCCTTTCATGGACGTGTTTTATCGCGGCGCCTATGCGCCGCCTTCCCGGCCGTGCATGCGCTATGTTTTTCCGGAATGGACGTCCTGTCTTCACGTCAGCTCCCCTTTCGATTTCTCCGGCGTGAACGCTGCGGTGCGCTTCGGGTATGTGATTGCCGTCGAACCGAGCAGTTACAAGGCTTCTCCAAAGCATCCCTTCTACCGCAAACTCATGGACTATATCCGGGAAATCAACCGGATGCGCGAGCAACTCAAGGAGGATATATTCTATGCGCGCTGGCTTGACGATCGCGACGCACAATTGGTTTGGAATGGGCGGATTATCGGGAATCGGGACGGGGCGGGAACCCACGCCGGCAACGTGCCGGCGGGTGGGATTGCCTTGCTGGCCTCTGAGTTGCCGGACGCTACCAACGAGGCGCCGTTGGCGTTTTCCGTCCACGAACGGTTCTCCGATGGCCGCCGATCGATGGTGGTGGTGAATAGCGGCGACAGCCCCCAGCGCTATCAGTGGTGCTTTACACACGCACCCGTGCGGGAAGCCACGCTGTATGCGCCGTTCGAGCCGATCAGGACTGTGGCCGTGACGGAAGAACTGGTGCTGGAGCCGGGGCGCCTGCATGTGCTTCTGGAAGGCCTACGGACACATCTACCGAGTGAAACCAGTAATCGAGGAGACACACATTGAATCCGCGCGAGCGCTATCTTGAGACCATGCTCTTCGGCCACCCCGACCGCATTCCCTTCCATCCCGGCGGTCCACGCCAGGACACGTTCAACGCCTGGCACGGGCAGGGCCTGCCAAGGGACGTGGACTGGTTCGCCTACCTGTGCGAACAGATCGAGGTGCAGCCGGAACAGGAGATCCATCCGACACCGCCGGACGTTCGGTTCGGCATGCTCCCCGAGTTCGAGCGTAAGGTGCTGGAGCGCAAGGGAAGCACGATCGTCGCCCAGGATTGGAAAGGCAACGTCTGCGAGATTGCGGCCGAACACGAAGACTGTTATCTCGGCCGCATGAGTGACATCGGCGGGTTCGTGACCCGCCGGTGGATCAAGTGTCCGGTGGAGAGTTGGGAAGACTGGGAGCGGATGAAGACCCGTTACGACGCGCGCGACCCCGCCCGCTTCCCGTCCGACTTCGCCCAGCGCTGCGCGCTCTGGCGCGATCGCGACCGCGTGGTCGGCATCGGGTTTTCCGGCGTGTTCTGGCAATTGCGCGAATGGATGGGTTTTGAGAACCTATGCATGGCCTTCGTCGAGCAACCGGACCTGGTGCGCGACATGATCGCGTTCTGGGAGGCGCACGTGAGCACGCTGCTGGAGAAGCTGTTCCAGGGCCTGGCGCCGGACCTGGTGCACATATCGGAAGACATGGCCTATAAGGAAAAGGCAATGATTTCGCCGGCCATGACGCGCGAGTTCATCCTGCCCACCTGGCGGCGCTGGGGCGAACTCGTGCACGCTGGGGGCTGCCAGATCTATGACGTGGACTCGGACGGTCACGTCGGCGAACTCATCCCGCTGTGGATTGAGGCTGGGTTCCAGGTTTGCGATCCCCTGGAGGTTGCCGCCGGCAACGATCTGCCCGCCTATCGCCGCAAGTACGGAAAGCGTATGGCGTTCCAGGGAGGCATCGACAAACGAGCCATGGCCAAAGGCGGGAAAACCATCGCGGCGGAAATCGAGCGTCTCCGCCCCGTGGTCGAGACGGGCGGCTACTGCCCGAGCTGCGATCACGGCATCCCGGCTGACGTTTCCTGGCCGTGCATGGTGGAGTACGCCCGACATCTCGCCCGCCTGACCGGCTGGCTGTAGCGATTGACCACACTGACATCACATGAG
>JAQULY010000075.1 GCA_028718445.1 Kiritimatiellia bacterium | reverse complement strand
CGGCTCCGGCGGCGAAGGCGATATCCGCCAGCGTATCGTTGAGGCGGACCTGGTGTATTGCATCGTCGCTCTACCAGCCCAGCTTTTCCTCACCACCGGCATCCCCGCCTGCCTGTGGTTACTCACTCGTGACAAGACGGGCAAAAACCTCAAGCACGGTGGGCGCGACCGCTCGGGCGAAACCTTGTTCATCGACGCCCGAAAGCTGGGCACGATGCAGACGCGGACGTTGCGCGTGCTCACCGGCGGCGACGACGGCGAGACTCTGCTCGCCGATGGCCTGGGTGACCCCAACGCCGAATCCGACATCGGCCGCATCGTCTATGCGTTCCGCCAGTGGCGAGGCGAACCTGCACCCGATTGGTGGGACGAGGTCGAGCACGGGAAATGGAAGTACCGGGATTTGCCCGGCTTCTGCAAGAGCGAGACAGTAGCGGGAATTGGCAAGCACGGCTTCGTACTCACCCCGGGTCGCTACGTGGGCGCTGAAGAGCAGGAGGACGACCGGGAGCCGTTCGCCGAAAAGTATCCGCGGCTGTTGGCGGATTTGGATGAGTGCTTCGGGGAAAGTGAGCGGTTGATGGCGGTCGTGCGGGAGCGGCTGGGAGGCTTGCGCAATGGCAACTGACGCCCTCTTCCAAGTCGCATCCATGGATTGGGAGTGGGAACCACTGGGCGACGTCTGTCGCCGTGGCGGTGGTGACATTCAGACGGGTCCGTTCGGGAGTCAGCTTCACGCATCTGACTACGTGGCGGTTGGCGTACCTTCAATCATGCCGCAGAACATTTCTCAAGACCGAGTGGATGCAGAAGGGATTGCACGCATCACCCGAAGCGATGCCGAGAGACTCTCTAGGTATCTCGTTAAGCCAGGGGACATCGTCTACAGCCGACGCGGGGACGTGGAGCGTAGGGCGTTGATTACGGAAAGAGAAGACGGATGGCTCTGCGGAACCGGTTGTCTTCGGGTCCGGTTTGGCGAAGGAGTCGTAGATCCAGTCTATGCCTCGTATTTCCTGAGCCATCCCGCTTCGCGTGAGTGGGTAGTGCGTCATGCCGTTGGCGCAACGATGCCCAACCTGAATACTTCCATCCTAGGGGCGCTTCCATTCTTATTGCCCCCGGCCGCCGACCAACGCGCAATCGCCGACGTCCTCGGCGCGTTGGACGACAAGATCGAGCAGAACCGGCGGACGGCGCGGGCTCTGGAGCGGACGGCGCGTGCAATGTTCCGCGCTTGGTTCGTGGACTTTGAGCCGGTAAAGGCCAAGGCCGCCGGCGCGACCTCCTTCCCATCTATGCCCCAGCCCGTTTTCGACGCTCTGCCCACGCGCTTCGTTGGCTCCGACATCGGCCCCGTGCCAGAGTGGTGGGATGTGAAGGCGCTGTCGAGCTCGTGCACACTCATCAGTGGCGGCACGCCCAAGCGCTCTGAGGCGACCTATTGGGGCGGTGGTGTCCCGTGGTACTCCGTCAAGGATGCGCCAAGCGACGGTGAGATATGGGTAATCAAAACCGCTGAACTGATCACAGAAGACGGAGTGGCCAATAGTGCCGCCAGAGTCGTCCCCAAAGGCTGCACGATCATCTCGGCACGAGGAACGGTAGGAAAACTAGCGATGGCTGGTATTCCGATGGCATTCAACCAGTCCTGCTACGGCCTGATGCCCGGCGACGGCAAATCGTTTTGCTATCTCCATCTGCTCATGCAGACCACCGTCGCCGATCTGAAGCAGCGCACACACGGCTCGGTATTCGACACTATTACACGGGCTACCTTCGACAGCCTTCTTGTTGTGCTCCCACCAATTGAAGCGGTTAAGGCGTTTGAATCGGGGGTAGCATCAATCTTTGATCTCCTGCTGGCGTCGCTTCAGGAATCTTCGAAGCTTGCGGAGATGCGCGACTACCTGCTGCCTAAGCTACTAAGTGGCGATGTGCGCGCGGAGGCCAAACCGTGACTGATCAATACCACATCCATTTGCCAAAGTGGCCATCCTTCACTTGGACAGAGGAGCAACAAGAAGCATTGCCGGTTAGCTTTAAGGATCGTCGTGAGCGAATTGATGGCGACCTTCCAGCAACCCGACTAGAGTCGTGGCACGAGTTCCACGAGATGGTAGAGGCAGAGTGTTTTGCGAGGAACGAGTTCATTTTTCGCGGTCAACATAGAAACGACTGGGACCTGATCCCCTCTCTTGCCCGTGGTACAGCGACGGGCGTGTTTACTCCCAGACAGTCAAAGAGGTGCCTTGACAGTTTTCGAAGAGCCGCGCGCGGCCGCAAGGATCTGGATCCGATGTTAGAAGACGACCTTGAGATGTGGGCTCTCGGTCAGCATCATGGACTCAAGACGCCGCTTCTTGATTGGACACTCTCCCCCTACGTAGCCCTCTTCTTTGCATTCGAAAAGGCTGACTCGGCTTCTCTGGAGCCGAGCGATAGCCGTGTTGTGTTCGCCCTCAACAAGACCCTTGTCGAGCGCCGCATTGAGGAGTTGCTGCACGAGGGCTCCAGCGAAGATCACGTGGTTCGAATCTATCAACCAGCAGGGGACAGTAATCGGCGATTGTTGAGTCAAGCCGGTGTTTTTCTCGCGGTGCCGCCAAACGAGTCAGTGACGGGGTGGATACTCACAAATCTGGGAGGCGAGGCCGGAGATGATTCGGATATGTCGGGCGTATTGATGAAGATTCACATCCCAAACGAGGGTCGTGAAGAATGCTTGCGGTCTCTACATCGCATGAACATCCATCACGCCAGCCTTTTTCCTGATCTTATCGGTTCATCGGCGTACACGAATTTCGTCTTCGATGTTTACCAACCAGAATCCGCTCCTGAGGTTAGGGGTGAGCGATGAGTGGAAGTGGTATTTCCGAAAGCTCGGTCGAACGAGCGGCGATTGGCTGGTTCAAGGACCTGGGCTATGAAGTGCTTTCTGGATCTGCGGTTTATGAGCGGGGGGAGCGCGAACATGATGCAGCGTTCTTGCTTAACGCTCGTTTGGCCGACGCCATCAGCAGATTGAACCCGCAGCTATCGGATTGGACCCGCAAGCAAATCCAGAAGTCATTGGTAAAGTTGTCACATCCCACTTTGATCCGAAACAACCGCGACTTCCATAAACTGCTAATTGATGGAGTTGAGATAGAGTATCGAGATGGCGAGACGGGTGAGATGCGCGGGGGGCGGGCCAGGCTGGTCGATTTTTATAATGCGGCTGCGAATGATTGGTTGGTGGTGAGCCAGCTCAATGTTGCAGGCAGTTCGAATAGGATCATCCGTCCCGACTTGGTAGTGTTTCTGAATGGGCTTCCGATTGCGACAATCGAACTCAAGGACCCAGGATCCCCAAGCGCAGACCTCGGTACCGCAATCGATCAACTTGATCGATATACGATGACCGCCCCGGATTTTTTCGTGCCAAACCTAGCTTTGGTCGTCTCCGACGGCATGCTGACCCGGGTCGGCTCTATCACCAGCACTCGAAGCCGGTTCATGCCCTGGCGTCCCCAAGAAGGCGGGAAGCCGACACTGGATGCATTGATCCGGGGGCTTTTCGAGCCACCGGTGCTCGTCGACTACCTCCGGACCTGTGTTGTCTTTGAAGAGGACGAGCGCGGTGAGATCGCTAAGAAGATCGCCGGCTATCACCAGTTCCGCGCAGTCCGCAAGACGCGTACCAGTGTACTCGAGCGATTGAGGCCCCCCACAGGCGATGGTGACGGTCGTGGTGGAGTCATTTGGCACACTCAGGGCTCGGGCAAGTCCCTGACCATGCTGATGCTGGCCGGCGCGCTGATTCGCGAGCCGGCCATGAGGAACCCGACCATCGTGATGATCACCGACCGCAACGATCTGGACGACCAACTTTTTGACACGTTTGCCGCTGGGCGCGCCCTCCTGCGTCAGGATCCGATCCAGGCCGCAAGCCGAGATCACCTGAAGGAACTCCTCGATCGCGCGGCGGGCGGAGTGGTGTTCACCACCATCCAGAAGTTCGCCGAGGCGCAGGGAGTGATTTCGGAGCGGTCCAACGTGGTCGTTATGGCGGACGAGGCCCACCGAAGCCAATACGGCTTCGTCGAAGGTGGGGCCCGCTGGATGCGCGAGGCGCTCCCGCATGCAACATTCGTCGGGTTTACCGGGACCCCGCTGGAGCGCGACGACAAGAACACGATCCACGTATTCGGCGAGTACTCGGATGTGTACGACATCCGCCAAGCGGTCGAGGATGGCGCTACCCGGCCGCTGTACTACGAGTCGCGCATCATCAAGTTGAAGGTCGATGAAGAGGGTGCGCGCGTCGCCGAGGAGAAGATCGACTATGTCGTCGAAGCGGACCGGGACGGGAAAGCAGCCGAGGATCGGATTCGGGTGCCCCTGGAGACCTTGGTTGGAGCTCAAGAGCGCGTAGAGCGGCTAGCAGCATTCATCGTCGAGCACTGGGAGAAGCGCCGATCCGCCATGGAAGGCAAAGCGATGGTCGTGACGATGAGTCGCGATATCGCGGCGCGGCTCTATGAGGCCATCCGCGCTTTACGGCCTGACTGGCACGACCCAGACGACGAACGCGGGTCAATGAAGGTCGTCGTCACGGGTACCAACGATGATCCCGAACCGTTGAAGAATCACGTCCGCAGCAAGGCAGCCCGCAAGAGAATGGCGGAGAGGTTCAAAGACCCCGCCGACGATCTGCGCCTGGTGATCGTATGCGACATGTGGCTGACGGGTTTCGACTGTCCTCCTGCTCACACCATGTATTTGGACAAGCCGTTGGCGGGCCACAATCTGATGCAGGCCATCGCCAGGGTCAATCGCGTCTACGGCGAGAAGCCCGGCGGGCTTATCGTGGATCTGCTCGGCCTGGCCGACCAGTTGGCAGATGCGCTGGCCACCTACACGCAGGCCGGTGGTACCGGTGAAGCCGTCAAGCACGTGCAGGACGAGGCCGTGCCAGCGATGCAGGCGGCATTCGAGAAACTCCAGGCATTCCTGCATGGTTGTGAGTACGAAGCGGCGCTCGATGCGGCGCCCGAGGCTGTGCTGCCAGTGTACCTCCGGGCTATCGACCATGTGCTTGGACAGACCGACGGCTGGAAGCGCTTGCGAACGTTGGTCAAGGAGTTATCAGCGTCCTTTGCCTTGGCGGTGCCGAGACCAGAGTCCGAAGCCATCGCTCCGCATCTCGCGTTCTTCCAGCGCGTCGTGGCGATGATTCGCAAGCGCCTGGCAGACGACGCCGGCGGCGGGGTCGGCCACGGGCGGCAGCGGGACATCGACGCGGCTGTCCGTCAGGTTATCGGCGGTGCGGTCGACGCGGACGAGGTGATCGACCTCTTCGCCGTCGCGGGATTGGACGCAGCGCGACTTGACATCCTTAGCGACGAGTTTCTGGGCCGGGTTGCGGCACTGGAACAGAGAAATCTCGCGCTGGAAACGCTGCGAAAACTGCTGAACGATCAGATCCGCATCACCGAGCGCACGAACATCGTTCAAAGCCGCAAGTTCCGCGAGGCGCTCGAGGACGCCATGCTTCGCTACACCAACAAGGCGATCACCACCGCGGAGATGATCACTCGGCTGATCGACCTCGCCAAGAGCCTGAGGGATGCGCAGCGGCACGGCGAAGAGTTGGGCATGAGCGTGGAGGAAACGGCGTTCTATGACGCCCTCGCCGAGAACGGCTCTGCCAAGGAGCTCATGCAGATGGATACCTTGCGTCTCATGGCGCGGGAGCTTGCCGAAATGGTGAAGCGAATGCCGAAGCTCGATTGGACCCAGCGGGAGTCCGTGCGAGCTGGCCTTCGCAGAAGCGTCCGGCGGCTCCTGGCGAAATACGGGTACCCGCCGGACCTGTCGGAGGACGCGACCCAGTTGGTGTTGAAGCAGGCGGAGAGGTCCACCGAGAATGAGGCGGAGTAGAGCCGGGACCGGGCAGAGGCGATAGAACACTACAAGTGGGCGGAATCATGCGGTATATGCGCTTCATGGTAGATGACAAGCCCATGGTCTGCTGGGATTGGGAGCTTGATCGAAAGAACCTGCAGTACATCCAGGGTATCGATGTCGAGTTCTATCGTTACGTTGCAACCGCGCACGCGGAACACCTGGAAGGCGATAACAAGCAGCAAGCCGCTATGGCCGCGAGAATCGCTTACTACCAAGCGCAGGAGACGCTCTTCGCACTGCTGGCATCCGCTGTCCAGGCCCCAGCATGCATTGTCGGCTGGAATCTCGCATACCAAACTGCCGATCTGGTGTCGGTGGTGGACAAGATCTCTCGTCGTGCCGGGTTGTATACCCATGCGAGGTACGGAGACGTAACCTGGCAGACCTTGGCGGATCAAGTACATGCGTTCTTGAGTTGGCCAGAAGAGAAACTTCGATGGATAAAGGCAGGCTTTGGTCGGCTATGGGCGGGTCTCGCAAGGGAGTTCGTGGACCCGAAGAACCGTCATGAGTACAACGCGCTCAAGCATGGACTGAGGCCGAGACCTGGTGGCTTTGGCCTTGCCATCGGTGAGCAGCGTGATCCAAGCACCCCATGTCCACCAGAAGAAATGATGTCTTTGGGCAGATCGGAAACTGGGTCATCGTTCTTTCTTCTCGAGAAGATTGGGCCGACCAAGACACATTTCAGACCGAGAAGTGTTGCGAAGAACTGGAGCATCGAGAATACGGCGAACGGGCTGTTCCTGCTGGCCATGTCGATCGAGAATGTTGTGAGTTTTCTGCGTATTGAGCACGGAGATCCACCCGAGAAGTGCAGGTTTGTAACTCCGGACAGTCCGGAAGCCTTCGGTGCGCCTTGGGCTAAGTCAGCAGGGCCGACGTGGATCAATATGGACTCGGTCATCAGGGAGGACGATATCCAGCTGTGGAGCAAAGACGAGATAGGGCGTGCGTTGCAGGGCGGAGAATCAGATTAGCCTCGGACCCTTCTTTCAGCCTAGTCCAATGGCTGAATCAGTTCCCGAAAGCGAGCTCGTTGGTCGGATTGGCTTCCTATTTGTGCAATTGGCCGCAGCGACCGCTCGGTGATAATCGGCAGATTCGCCATGTCGGGCAGGGATAAGACATGTGCCTGGATCGCTGGCGCGAGGCGCAGCAGGCCCAGGATCTGGGTTACCCGGGCGCGGGTGATCTCCTCCCGTCGGGCGATCTCAGCCTGGTTCCTGACCTCGCCGGCGTCGATCTGCCGCCGCCACTCCTGGGCCGTCCTGAGAAGCTCGACCACCTTCGGGGTCTGGGGGGCCTTGGGCGGCTTCCGGTTCCGTGCCTTCGCCGAGAGGGTGTTGACGGTCTGGTCAGGCGCCACGCGTCGTTTCAGGGCGCCCACGATCCCGGTCTGGAACGCCCCCTTGGGCCCCAGGGCGATTTCCACCGTCTGTTCGCGGTAGGCGGCCACAGGGGCCCTGTCCGCGCCTTCCTGGGCGATATGGACGATCCGGAACCAGACCTCGGGCTTGGCCCATCCGGGCCGGCGGCGGCGTCGAGAACTGTTACGTTTGGGGAGCCAACTTTCGCCGAAGGGCCTTCCAGACCAACGCTAGTTGACGGCGCGCCGCTCAGGGCGTGTTTTTTGTGCGCGGATAAGTGGTTGGGGTAAAAGAGGTACGAGAGTCAAGGTTGACGGCCGCCGCGTGTGGGGATTCGGAGGAATTCTTGGGCTTACTGGATGGGGTCCTGGGGTGTCTGGAATCTCCGTTTCCAAGGTTTTTGGCTGCGTTTGACTCCTTATGCCTGCTTTCTCGTTTATTGTCCTACTTCCCCCCCGCCCCCTTCGTCGTAATCGTCTCCAACCCATGCGCCCCCGGCCCGCGCTCCGCCCGCCACAGCAGGAACGAGAACAGCAGCCCCAGCGAAGCAAGCACCGTGAAGGCCCACATCCCCGCCGCGTAGCCCGCGGTGTTCTCGGGGCTCGCGCCGAAGCGGTCGTTCAAGAAGCCGATGAACCAGGGCACAAACGCCATCCCCACCTGCTGGCACAGCGTCATCAGGGCAAGGCCGGTGCCCAGCCGGCGCTGCTCGACGATGTACGCCACCGACGGCCACATCACCGCGGGGATCAGCGAGAACGCCAGGCCGAGCGCGAGCATGACCAGGATCAACGTCAACGGTGCCGCGATGCTCAGCGTGCCCAGGAACCACAGGTTGAGGTCGAAGGCGACCTCGCGGCCCGGCGGCGCGTAGGTCACGATCAAGAACAGCGGCAAGAGCACGATCGAACCCACCGCCATGAAGAACGACCGCTTGCCGACGCGGTCCACCAACAGGCCGAACAGCGGCGTGGCGATCATCGCGGCGAACGGCAGCAGGCTGTTCAGCTTGCCGGCCATCTCGCGCTCGAGTCCGTGCGCCTCCTGGAAGTACTTGATCGCGAACGCCCGGAACGGGAACACCGTCGAGTAGAAGACCACGCACAGGGCCACGATGTACCAGTACGACCGGCTGAACGAGTACAGCCCCTTGCGCTCGATCTTTTCGGTCTCCTGCTGCTCGCCGAGGTGGTAGCGGCCGTCGGCGCGGTTCTCCATCAGCCAGTACAGCAGGGCGCCCGCCACCGAGACGCCGGCGACCGCGGTCGCCAGCCACAGCGGGTCCTGCCAGTTGGCGTAGAGGGGGCGCGCCCAGGCGGTCGACCAGTCGGCCGACGCCGAGCCGAGCCGCGAGATCGTCAGGTTCAGGCCGAAGGCGAAGCTCAGCTCCTTGCCGCGGAACCATTTCGCCAGCGCCGTGGTCACCGCCACGATCAGCGGCTCGGCGCCCAGGCCCAGGAAGAAGCGCCCACTGACCATCACCGTGTACTGGGACGACACCGCGGTCAAAAAAGCCGCGCCCAGGCAGATCAGCGCGAACAGCGTGATCGACTTGCGCGTGCCCCAGCGGTCGATCAGGTAGCCGCCCAACAAGAGCACCAACACCGCCGCGATGCTGTACGCGGAATACAGCGTGCCGAGCTGCTGGTCGGTGAACGCGAGCTGCGACTTCAAGAGGTCGAAGACCGGCCCCATCGCGTCGTACACGTAGTAGTTGCCGAACATGGCCAGGCTCACGAAGACCAGTACCACCCAGCGGTAGAACGTGGGCGGCGGCGGCAGGGGAACAGCGGCGGCGGCAGGCGTCTGGTTCATCGCGCGTCCTCGGGTTCGGCAAACGGAACAACCGGCGCTGGCCGGTGCGGGAGCCGGAGCGTAGCATCGGACCGCAGGCGAGGCAAGCGCCGCTCCGGCGGGCGGCCCGCCCGGACGTTCGCGCCGGCGGCTCGCACCGGCGGCCCGTCCGGCCACCCCGACCTGTGGCCCGCCGCCCCGGCGATCCGTGCTTTGCCGAGGCGGCGGTACGCAGTATCTTGGCACCTCGCAAACGCCGGCGGCGCGGGCGCAGGCCCAAATTTCCCCGCCGCCGAATTTCCAGGACGCAGCAACCAGCGGCGCACACCGCCGGCTGACGGAAAGCAGACATGAGCAAGCAATCCCGGGGTGACTGTGAGAACACGCTGCCGCGGCGTTTCGCCGACCGCCATCTGCTCTACCAGTGGTCGGTGCAAGTGCCCAAGTTCGAGGTCCAGTTCATAGACCGCATCTTCCGCAAGCTGCGCGGGCGCAAACCGCTGTACCTGCGCGAGGACTTCTGCGGCACCGGTCTGCTGTGCTGCGACTGGGTGCGCCGGCGCAAGGGCGGCCGGGCGCTCGGCCTGGATCTCGACCAGGAGACGCTGGCCTGGGGCCGCGAGCACAACGTGGCGCCGCTGGGCGCGCTCGCCGGCCGCGTCGCGCTGCAGCACGGCGATGTCCGCAGCATCACCAATCCGCCCGCCGACCTCGTTTGCGCCTACAACTTCTCCTGGTACCTGATGCACCCGCTGCAGGAGCTGACCGAGTACTTCCGCAAGGTGCGCGCGAGCCTGGCGCCGGACGGCCTGCTGTTCCTCGACTGCTACGGCGGCTGGGAAGCGCAGCAGCAGACCAGCGAACCGCGGCTGGTGGAGACGCCCGAGGGCATGTTCACCTATACCTGGGAGCAGGCCGACTACAACCCCATCGACAACGTCGCGCGCTGCTACATCCACTTCGAGCTGGCCGGCGGCCGCTCGCTGCGCAAGGCGTTCACGTACGAGTGGCGCGTCTATACGCCGGCCGAGGCCCGCGACGCGCTACTCGCTGCTGGGTTCTCGGACTGCGTCGTGTACTGGGACTTCTCGACCGACCCCGAGATCGACCTCTACCGGCCGGCCCGCCGCGGCGAGAACCAGCCGGGGTGGCTGGCGTACATCGTGGGCGTGGTCTGAGCGGCGCCCTTGCTCCGCGCTAGAACGACACCGGCGGCATGACCATCAGCGTGGACGCGAGCAGGAAGTACAGCCCGATCACGAGGAACAGCGCGCCGGTCAAGCGCCGCATCCAGCGCTCGATGACCGTGACCTTGTCGAAGACGCGGCCGATCTGCCCCGCCGCGAACGCCAGCACGACGCCGAAGACCAGCACCGGCAAGCCGGTGCCCAGGCCGTAGAGCAACGGCAGCCAGAAGCCCGAGTTCGCCTCGATGCTCACCGAGATCAGGCTGCCGAAGAACAGCGCCGCCGAGGCTGGGCAAAACGCCAGCGCGAACATGACGCCCAGAAAAAACGCGGCGCTCATGCCCATCGCCATGGCCCGTCGTTGCGCCCACCCCGTGAAGGCGCCGCTGCTGCCGCCGAGGCCGATCCAGCCCAGCAAGAACAGCGCGGTCACGATGAGCACCGGCCCGAGCAGGCGGTTCATGTTGGCTTGCAGCCACTGCGAGACGGTGGGAATGCGAGCAGCCCGTTGACCACCAGCATGCCCAGCACGGCATACGCCAACGCGCGTCCCAGCGTGTAGAGCACGCCGATCCAGAGCGCGCCGCGCGCGCTGTCGGTGCGCCGGCCGATGAAGCCCATCGCGGCCACGTTCGTGGCCAGCGGGCAGGGGCTGATGCTGGTCAGGATGCCCAGCCAGAGCGCCGTCGCGGCCAGGGCCAACATCAGCTCGTCTCCAGTCCGACGTCGCGCAGGCACTCGGTCAGGTTCTCGGCGATGTAGACCTTATATTCTTCTTCGTTGCGGATCTTGGTCCAGACGTCGTCGAGCCGGCGCCAGCGCAGATCCCGACCTTGTTGGCGCTCGACCATCACGACCCCGGCGCTGCGCAGCTCGAACTCCGCGACGAAGTGCTCGTTCTCAGGGGTCTGCATATTCACCGTCTTGAACGCGACCCAGCCGTCGCGCACCTGAGCGGCGAATTGCTCGGCGACCACGCGATCGGCCAGGGCTTCCATCTTGTTGCAGGTCTGGCAACGTTGCCGGCCGTGAAAGTAGTAGACGACCACACCGTCGACCGGCAGATCGCCGGCAACCGCCGGCCCGGCCGCCGCGGCAGCGTCGCCGGACGTCGCGCCCGCCTCGGCCGCCGCCCGCGGCGCCTGGTCACGTCCATCCGCCAAGACGTACACGATGCCGCCGACCGCCAGGATCAGCAGCACGCCCGTGAGCAAAGACTTGGTATTCATGCTCGGAGTGTCCTTTCGTCGCTCGTCTCAGCCGAGCAGGGTTTTCAACTCGTCGAGACTGGGAACCTTGCCCACCAGCTTGACCTCGCCGTCGACCACCAGCGCCGGCGTCATCATCACGCCGTGCGCCATGATCTGCTGGATATCGGTGATCTTCTGCAGCTCGGCGTCGAGGTGCAGCGCCTCGATCGCCTGCCGCGTCGTTTCGTAGAGCTTGGTGCACTTGGGGCACCCGGTACCGAGGATCGCAATCTTCACGAGCGTCTCCTTTCGCGTCTCGCCGCCCCGGCGCGCTTGAGGTCAGCGGACCAAGGCGCCGAATAGAAGCCCGCTGACGGTCGCCATGATCACGACCAGCGCCACGAACACGCTGGTCTTTTGCCAGCCGATCACGCTGCGGATCACCAGCATGTTGGGCAGGCTCAGGGCCGGCCCGGCCAGCAGCAGCGCCAGCGCCGGTCCCAGGCCCATGCCGCTGCCCAATAGGCCCTGCAGGATCGGCACCTCGGTCAACGTCGCGAAGTACATGAACGCGCCGGCCACCGCCGCGAACAGATTCGGCGCCAGACCGTTACCGCCCACAGCCTCGGCCACCCATTGCCCCGGCACCACGCCCTCGGCGCCGGACCGACCCAGCAGAAACCCCGCCACGAGCACGCCGCCCAAAAGCAGCGGCATGATCTGCTTGGTGAACTGCCAGCTCTGCGCGAACCAGTCGCCGAGGTCGCCGCGGCGGCCCGCCGTGACCCAGCCCAGGCCGAGAATCCCCGCCAGATACGGTCCCTCGGCGCTCGGCAGCACCGCGCTGAGCACGACCACGGCTCCGGCCACGAGCGCCAGCCGACCGCGCGGCGCCGCGAACCATCCGGCCAGGATCGCCGCGAGGCCGAGCGCGATCGCTCCGGTGATCCACCACTTGATGGCGAAGACGGCGGCCTGCAGCGAACCCGGATCGCCCGGACCCCAGGTGGCGGCGACGAGCCCGAGGATCAACGTTGCGATCAACAGGACGTTCTGCCACAGGGGTCGCGCCGGATCTTCGACCGGCATCTGCAAGGCGGCCGCCTGGCGGCTGCGCTCGCTGTGGCGGAAGATGCCGGCCATGGCCAGGCCGACGGCCAGCGCGAAGACGACGGCGCCGAGCGCCCGCGCGATGCCGAGTTGGGGCCCCAGGATGGTCGCGGTCAGGATCACCGCCAGTACGTTGATCGCCGGCCCGCTGTAGAGGAACGCCGCGGCGGGGCCGAGCCCGGCGCCCATCATGTAGATGCCCGCAAAGAGCGGCAGCACCGTGCAGGAGCAGACCGCCAGCACGGTCCCCGACACGGCGGCGACGCCATAGGCTACGGGCTTGGGCGCCGCCGGCCCCAGGTAGCGCATGACCGAACTCTGGCTGAGGAACGTGCCGATCGCGCCGGCGATCCAGAAGGCGGGCAAGAGGCAGAAGATCACGTGTTCGCGGGCGTACCAACGCACCAGTTGCAAGGCCTCGCCCAGCGCGTTGTCGAAGCGCGCCTGGCCCACGGGCAGGAACCACGCGGCTGCGAACGCCGCGGCCAGCCAGACGAACGGCCGCCATTGCTCGCGCAGGCTCATCGACCGTCCCCGGCGGTGGAAAGCTGTGCGAGGGCGATGGTGTGGGTCCTGGGTCGTGTCACGCCCTCGATGCAGTCCAGCACGTTGAGCACGCACGGCAGCGTCAGGCGATAGAACACCTGGCTGCCGCGGCGCTCGTCGACCACCAGGTTGGCCTCGCGCAGCACCGAGAGGTGCTTGCTGATGGTGGACATGTCGGCGCCGACCAGTTCCTGCAGCTCGCAGACGCAGCGTTCGCCGCGGCCGAGCTCGACCGCCATGAACAGGCGCGTCGGATGGCCGAGCGCCTTGAAGATCCTGGCTTGCTCGCGGCAATCGACGGGAGACTTGTAGGCGACCATCGGCGACACCTCCGGAGACCAAATATTGGCGATTTTTCCAAATGTGCAAATAGAAAATTGCCGTGATTCTCGGCCGGAATCCGGCGGCAGCGCTCAGAACCCGCCGATCACCCCGAGGCTGATACGACTGTTGTTATCGATCCCCGTCACCGCGGGGTCGCCGCTCTTGGCCAACAACGTGTATTCGGCGTTGAGGCGCAGGTTATGGGCCATCATGTAGGTGACGCCCGCGGTATACGACTCGTAGTCGTGCGCGGCGAGATCGCCGTCGACCTTGTTGTAGAGCAGGGTCAGGTAATGAGAGGAGCGGTCCCGGCGGGGCGCGATGATCAACTCAGCCACCAGGCCGGTCGTCTTGACGTCGGCCCGCGCCGGGTCGGCCAGCGACGGCGACGAGTCTTCGCGGGTCAGCCACTGGCCGGTCAGCGCGGCGTAGCCGTTGACGTCGATGGCCGCGTCGACGCCGTAGTAGGTGACCTCGTTCACGCTCGTCACGGCGCCGTCGACAAGCTGTTCTTTGCCCCAGTAGCCGAAGCCGCCCACGGCGCCCAATTCTCCGACGGCCTGCATGAGGCGGGCGCCGTAGTTCTTGTACTTATCGCGGTCGAAATCGTGGTTTTCGGCGGCAGGTGCGCCGTTGCCGTTGACGACCATGGCCACCAGATCGGTGCCGGTGGCTTCGATGGTGTAGGGCACCATGACGCCGCGGTCGTACGCGAGGTTGATGTGGGAATCGCCGACCCGCGTCTTGTAGATCTCGTAATCTTCGAAGGTCAGACGCAGTTCGCGTTTCATGAGGGGATCGCTGGTCTGAAACTGGCCGACCATGATATCGAGCGGCTGGCCGAAGACGTCGTTGAAATGGACGTACGCGTCTTCGACACCGGCGACCTCGCCGCGCTCGGACATGTAGAAATAGAAGTAGTAGCCGACGTTTTTCGCGAGCAGACCGCCCGAAAGAAGTTTGAGTCCCCAGGGGGTTTGCATGTCGGAGGCGACGTCGGCGTCCGATTCCGCCTGCAGCCAGAGGTCCATGCGCGCGGCGAGGGGGAACGTGCGGTTCAGGCGCAGCAGTTCGTCGCCGGTGTTGACGTAGTCGCGGTCCTGGTCGTCTTCGGGCAGCCAGAATCCGTTGCCGGCGAACTCTTCGCCGAAAGGCTTGAGGCGGGGGAACGGATCGTGGCATGCGGTGCACGACAGCCGGTGCCGCCGCGCGAAGGCGGGAATGGCGTGGGCGAAGTCGGGCAGCACGCCGGCCACGAGCACGCCCGCGGCGGCCAGGGTCACGATGGTGCGGCGCATGACGGATCCTTTCGCTAGTCGTACACCGCGAAGGTGGTCGTCGCGGCATTGATGATCGTGGTTCGGTATTCCTCGGACGGCACGTTCAGGTAGCGCGCCACGGGCTCGACGAGCAACTGGTAGTTGAGCGTGGCGGTGACGGTCACCGGCCCGAGCGCGATATCGGCGGGCAGCGGCCACGAGAAGGTCTCGATGATCGTTTCGCGGGGGCCGATCCGGTAGTCGGGCCCGAAC
>JAQULY010000074.1 GCA_028718445.1 Kiritimatiellia bacterium | reverse complement strand
GTCGGTCGGAGCCCTGAACATGGGCGATGCGAACCAGTCGGGAAACATCGTGTTCCTCGGCAACCTCTTTGTGATCCGCTACGTGAATGCGGACAAGGGCTTGCTTCAGGGATGGGGGTCCCTTTCTGGGGGCGGCAACAGCGTGGCGGTGACCATGAACGGCCGGGTGGTCGCCGACGGTTATGGCCAGGAGCGCGATCTGGATATGTCGGGGCTCGGTCCGGTCAGTCATACCACGGGCTTCACCTTCACATCTACCAACGGTTGGTTCGCCCAGAACAAGGGGCGCCTGGTGCTGCCGCCGCGCGGTCCGTGGGTGAACGCGACCGGCACGCCGACGTGGGGCGATAGCGACGGTGAAGTCACGCTGGTGAACAGCGTACGCATGGCGTTGACCTCGGTGAGCGGCACGCTGAACGGCGCCTTGCTGGCGATTGACCACGGCAGCGTTTCCAACGATCTCAGCAGGCCGATAGGTGTCTGGGACTTCAGCGGCGTCACGTTTGCGGCCTGCGGGCTCTCGATCCGCTACGACGACGTCAAGGCCGCCGCGCTCGGTGTGCCGGAGGACGATCTGAAGGTGCTCCAGATGGTCGGCGGCAACTGGCGCAACATCACGACCGGCATCAACAAGGAAACCAAGGTGATCACCGCCACCGCCATCAGCCCTCTGTCGCAGATCGCGGTGGCGCGGACGCGGCGCGGCACGGCGGTGGTGCTCCGCTGAGATTGGCGGCGTTGGTCGGTGAACGATAGCGGCGACGAGAACGGCTAACTAGTAGTGAGCATCGCAATCGTCGCAACCGCTCTCGTCGCCACCTCGGCACACGGGTGCGCATCAAGATAGTCGCAGCGCCCGAGGAGGGAGGGTTCAGGATTCAGGGCTCAGTCGCTTCTTCATTGGACATTTCTTGTTGGCTGTTGGACATTGCGCCGAGCTCCGAATGTTGAAGGCAACAGTCGCCACAGCGTGGCTTTCCTTCGTCATTCTGCGGTTCGGTATTCTGCGGTTCTGCGGTTCCGCGGGTGGCCGGGAATAGGACGAAGAACATGACGGCTGAGCCCTTTCCCCGACGCCAGCAAGCTAAATTGATCTGCACCCTCGGCCCACAGGGCAGCCGCAAACTTGCTTACTTAACGCCTGATCCTTGGTATAGTCTGCCGGCAAACGCCATCAGAACGCCCTTCCACTTCAAGTATGCACATCACCAAGATGAAAGCCAACCATCTGACCGCTCCGGTCGGATGCAATCTCGACAACCTCAGCCTATCCTGGATCGTGGCGTCGTGCGATGCCCCGGCCGCCCGCTACGCCCGCGTTGAAATCGCCCTTGACCGCGCGTTCAAGCGTCCGGTCTACGACAGCGGCAAGCGCACGGACCTCGATTCGCTCTCCTTCCGCCCCGGCCTTGCGTTGATCCCGCGCACCCGCTATTTCTGGCGCGTTTCCGTCACCGCCGTCAACGGCGCCACCGCTGCCGGCGTCTCCACGTTCGAGACCGGCAAGATCAATGAGCCCTGGACGGCGGCCTGGATCACGGCGCCGTTCGGCGACGGCAGCGACCACTTCATCGTCCGCAAGAGCTTCACGCTCGATCGCGTTCCGGACACCCGCGCCATTTGTGCCGCCCTGGGCATATTTGAGATCGAGGTCAACGGCCGGTCGCCCACGGACGAAGTGCTGCTGCCTGGCTACCACTCCTACACCCGGCAAATTCAGGCGCAAACGTTCGACATCACCCCGCTGTTGCGTCCGGGCGAGAATACCATTGCCTTCCACGTCGGCTGGGGCTGGTACCGCAGCAGCATGGGGTGGGGCGCTTCGGGTCCCTTCGGATCTACCATCGGCGTGCGTTGTGAAGTGCGCGGACGCCAGCGCGGCGCGGACACGTTGATCGCCGCCACCGACGCCACCTGGCTGTGTGCGCCGTCCCCCGTACTCAAGAGCTCGATCTACTATGGCGAGGACTACGACGCCCGCCGCGAGGTGGCCGGATGGTCCACGCCCGGATGCGCCGCCGGAAACTGGAAACCGGCGCGCGAGTTCACTCCCGAAGGCGGCGCTGCCGGCCCCATTGGTGACCGCTTCTCGCCGCCGATCCGCATCCAGGAAACCCTCGTTCCGGAAGTCATCAAGACCCCGGCAGGCGAGACGGTGCTCGACTTCAAGCAGAACCTGACCGGATGGGTCGAGACCGTCAATCGCGCTCCCGCCGGCCACACCTGGCGTTTTCAGGTGGGCGAGATTTTGCAGCAGGGTAACTTCTACCGCGACAATCTGCGTTCCGCCGAAGCCCAGTATACCTACACCTCCAACGGCAGCGTCGGCGCCGTGCGCCCCCACTTCACTTTCTACGGCTTCCGCTACGTGAAACTCGAAGGTTTTCCCGAGACCGTGGATCCCGCCGACTTCAAAGCCCGCGTCATCCATTCCGACCTGGATCGCACCGGCTGGCTCGAGACCTCCAACCCCAAGGTCAACCGCCTCTTCCTCAACGCGCTCTGGGGCCAGAAGGGCAACTTCCTCGACGTCCCGACCGACTGCCCGCAGCGCGACGAGCGCCTGGGCTGGACGGGCGACGCCCAGGTCTTCTGCGGCACCGCCTGCTTCAACATGGACTGCGCCGCCTTCTACTCGAAATACCTTAACGACATGATCCTGGAGCAAGCCGTTTTCGATGGCGGCGTGCCGCACACCGTGCCCGCACTGATGGCGTGGATCGCGAAGCGCGACAACCACAGCGCCTGCGCCTGGGCTGATGCCGCCACCGTCATCCCCTGGACGCTCCATACCTGCTATGGCGACGCCGCCATGCTTCGCCGCCAGTACCCGGCCATGCAGGCCTGGGTCGGCCGTCTCAAGCGTCTGGATGACGAGAACGGCGGCCATGGCTTGTGGAATACCGGTTTCCATTTCGCCGACTGGCTCGCACTGGACAACTACCGGGACCCCAAGACCTGCATCGGCGCGACGGATCCCTACTTCATCGCCACCGCTTACTACGCGCGCTCCGTCGAGTTCACGATGAAGGCCGCCGCGGCGCTGGGCGAGAGCAAGGACGCCGTCGCCTACGCCAAGCTGCTCAAGAAGATCAAGGCCGCCTTCCTGGCCGAGTACTTTACGGCCGCCGGACGCTGCGCCGTGGACACGCAGACGGCCCATGCGCTGGCCCTGCATTTCGAGCTTGTGCCCGCCTCCTTCCGTCCGCGCCTCGTCAGCACACTGGTCAAGAAGATCAAGGATAACGGCAACGCACTCGCCACGGGCTTTGTCGGCACCCCGATCCTCTGCCGCGTGCTCTCCGATAACGGCCACTCCGAACTGGCCCACGAGCTGCTGCTGCGCGAGAAGTACCCGAGCTGGCTCTACGAGGTCAATCTGGGCGCCACGACGATCTGGGAGCGCTGGAATTCCCTGCTCGATGACGGCACCTGCAGCGACACTACCATGAACAGCATGAACCACTATGCTTACGGTTCGATCGTGGAGTGGATGTACCGCAACCTCGCCGGCCTGCGCCCACTGGAGGCGACGCCCGGTTTCCGGCACGTCTCGATCAGCCCCGACGCTCCGCGATCGTTCGATTTCGTCAAGCTGAGGTACGCATCGCCGGTGGGCGAATATCGGGTGGAGTGGAAGCTGACCGGCCGCCGTTACCGCCTGGCCTGCACGGTGCCGTTCGGCGCCACGGCTGAAGTGGTGCTGCCGGCCGCGCCCGCAAAGGTGAAGCTGAACGGCAAGCTCGTCTCCTCCACGCGCATCAAGCTGCGCACAGGCAGCCATACCTTCACTTATCTTTTGACCTGACTTCAGCGGGACTACGCCGCGGAACCCATGACAGACGTCAGACCTCCATGCGCCGTTCGCTGGCTTGACGGCTCCGGCTGCGTTCACCGGAAAAGGGGCGCCTCCGCACGCGTGCCGGGATGCCTCGACATCATCGATCAGGCAAGACTACCGGACGAGCTGGTCCGGTTGCACCTTTCCGCTCCGCGGGAGATACACGACGCGATCCGGCGCCTGAGCGTGCGCGGCGCTCCGGCCATCGGCTGCGCGGCGGCCCTCGGACTGGCCGCATGCGCGCAGCGTTTTGGCGTGTCGGACGCAACCGACTATCTCGTGAAGCTGCGCGCGACGGCGGATTACCTGGATTCGGCGCGCCCGACCGCGGTCAATCTGCACTGGGCGCTCGCCCGATGCCTGGCGAAGGTCGTTCCGGCCTCCATTCCGGAAATGGACGCGCGCCTTCTCGACGAAGCGCTCGACATCCTCGATGAGGACATCCGGATGTGCGACGCCATCGGCGGGCACGGCCTCGGATTGCTGCGCACCGGCATGGGCGTGCTCACGCACTGCAACGCGGGCGCCCTCGCGACGGGCGGATGCGGCACGGCCCTCGCCCCGATCTATGCCGCGCATGCCGCCGGCTATGATATCAAGGTCTTTTCCAATGAAACGCGTCCGCTGCTCCAGGGAGCCCGTCTGACGGCGTGGGAGCTTTCCGAGTGCGGCATAGATGTCACGACGATCTGCGACTCGATGGCGGCGCAGGTGATGCGCGAGGGGCGCATTCACATCGTGATCGTCGGCGCCGACCGGGTGGCCGCGAACGGCGATACGGCCAACAAGATCGGCACGTACCCGCTGGCGATCAGCGCGAAATACCACGGGGTCCCGTTCTACGTCGCCATGCCATACTCGACGATCGACCGATCGCTGCCGGACGGCGCCGGCATCCCGATCGAACAGCGTCCGGACTGCGAGATCGCGCACTGCCGGGGCGCCCGCGTGTACAACCCGGCGTTCGATGTGACGCCGCGCGCCCTGATCACGGGCTATATCACGGAACGCGGCGTGCTGGACCACGTCTGATCGAGAGTGAGACTTCTGTCGCGCATTCAAACTGCCAGGCGTCCGCGCCGCACTGCCTTCACCCCGTCCCCTATGTCTCTCTCAGCGGCCGGCGCCCGCACCCCGCCGGTGCCCGCCACTGCCGCATCGCTCCGGGGCTTACCTTCGCGCTCCGCACGGACGCCTCTCGCCGACGCTCGCAAGCTCGCGACGGCTCCGCGATGCGGTCCGCCAGCACTACATCTTCAGCCTGCTCCGCCCCCGCGACTACCCCGGCTGGTTCAGCCTGTTGAGGAACGGGCTGGTGGTGGTCGGGTGAACTGCCCTTTCCAGAGTCAACCGCCCAGCGGCCGGAACTCCCAGCGATCGCCCACCTCTCCCGTTACACGAATGTCTCGCGACCTGCGCCGAACGACCCTGCGCCCTGACTTCGCCGCGCAGCCGGCGTCCGGCCAGGGGTTGACCAGGGCGCAGGCGCCGGCACGCACGAATTCCAGCGTCACAAAACGGACGCGTCCCTGACTCAGTTCGGCGCCGACCTTCACCCCCTGGCAAGCGAGCAGATCCTTGAAGGCGGCCTCTCGCCAGACGCTAGGCATGGCGGGAAACACCTCGATCCGCCCGTGCGCATCCTGCATGAGCATTTCCAGCACGGCGGCTGGGAAGGCCAATGGCCCTTCCAGCGTCACCACCCCAACCCACCAGCTATTCTGCCCATGGGTGTTGAAGTCCATGTCGCCAAGAGCGCCTTGCGCTACCCACCCATTGCGGATGGCGTAGCGTTCGGCGAAGTCAAGGAGCAGGCTCAATCCCGGGTTCGGCATGCGCGCGTGGGCGGCGATGGCGGCGGCCCAGACGAAACTGAATCCCACCCACTCTCCATGTCCGCGGAACATCAACTCCATGAAGTTGTTCCGCAGTAGCGCCGCCTCTGTCGCATCGCGCGGGTCATGCTGCTGAAGGGGGAAGACCGAGATCAGATGCGAGTGATGCCGGTGCGAGGTCTCCAACGGCAAGTCGCGCCGCACCATGAACGGACGAACCGCCTCGTCGGCCATGGTCCAGAACTGGACGTGCGGATACCGGCCCGGCGGCGCCAACCGCTCGATCAAGGGAACCCAGGCCCGTACCTCCGCGTCATCTCCGGCGTGCGTGGTCAGAACCTCCATCGCCCAGCGGATCAGCATCAGATCGATGGTTGCATCCGGTCCCAGCGGCCGCCCGAACGCGACCCCGCCGTACTCCGGAGAAAACGTGCAATCCAAATGCAGACGGCCGTCATCCCCCTCCACAAGTTCCGGCACCAGCGCGCGGAGCGAGCCCTTCAGCCAGGGCACCACAAGTTCGGCGACGGCCCGCGAATCCCCGCTATACTGGGCATATTGGTAAAGCGTCTGCGTCAACCATAGTCCGCTACTCCAGCAATACTGGCCCACCGGAAAGGCATACGGCGCCTGTCCGCGAATGTCAGTACTATGCCCGAGAAGCAGGCCATCGCGACCCAGAAATTGCCGTGCCAACGTCTGGGCCGGCGCCTGCGCCCTGGCGAGGAACGCCTTGAGCCCCTCGTGATACTCCACCGCGCCCGTCTTGAGCGCCGACCAATAACTCATCTGGACGTTGATGTTGTGATGCAGGTCGTTGTTCCACGCCGGCCAGGAGTCCATGAAGTTCCACGGCCCCTGCAAGCTCATCAAGGGCGCGCCTTGGCGCCCCATGCAGGCGAGCATGTAGATTTCCAGCCAGTACAGCGACTCGATCCGCTTGTCCGGTAAGGCCACCAGCGAACGGGCCATGAGACGCCGCCACTCCCGCCGGTGCGCGGCCTTCAGCGCACGCAGTGTCGCGGGATTCACCTCCGCCACCTGCCGGTCCAAATCGCCCTCTGTCGCCGCCCGCGTCGGCAGGCAAGCCACGCAGACCACCGCCGTCCAGTCCCCGCCCGCCTCCAGCACGACCAACTCCGCCCCGAGGGTGTGCGACGCCCCGGCCAGTAGCAGGCGGCCGGGAGACACCCGCCGGCACGCAACCCCTCGCTCGCGAAGCAGGCGAGCCACCGGCGAGCGGGGTTCGTCGAACGCCGAGTGCAGACTGAGGCGCAGCCCCCCCGCCGTCCCCCCGCCCACACGCGGACAGGGACCCCTTCCCTCCAACACCAACCACGGCCGGGACGCATCCACTCGCGCGTCCAACGCCAGTGCGCCGTGCCACTGGGCCGTTCCCTGCCGCAGTTTCAAGGTGACAGCGTTCTGTCCCCGTAAGGCCGCCCCCTCCATGACCAGAGCCATTCCCGGCAATCGGGACGAGGTCAACCGCTCAGCGGTACTGAACGCCGCCTCCAGTTCGGCCGCGTTATAAGGCATGGCGGCCCGCTTGAAGTTCGCGAAACTGAAGGACGCCTCGTCCGCCAATCCTGGCTCGCGGAAGTCCCAGAAGGCCTGATGGCTCAAGTCGAACTGTAACCGCTCGCAATCCTGCCAGGCCGCTGCGCCAACCCAGCCGTTGGCCAGCGGCACCGCCTCGTAGTTCACGGCCGGCACCGATTGCCAGCGCGGATTGAATTTGTCGATGCGCGTGGAATCGATACGCGACACAAAATGTCTATGGGCAGTCACAGTATTCCCCCCCGCTTTCCGATCAATCGACTCCGTCACACCCAGGCCGCCCCGACGTTGAACCGTTCGCTCATCGCCATCGTCCATCACGGCGATCAAGCCCAACAAGCCGCCCCAGTGGTAGAAGGCGTCGCTCAAGTCCGAATTGCAGCCTACCCCGGTTTCGGCGCAGTAGTTCTCGTGCACATGCCCATCACTGCGCCATTCCTTCAGCAACAGCGCGGCCGACTTATCGACCAAAGCCCGACGAGCCTTCGGCAAATCGTACCGGCGCAAGCCGAGGTAGACCAGATAGTTCATCGGCGCCCAGATCCGTCCGCGCCAGTAGTTCTGCTCCCGGTAGGCCGGCTCGCTCCGGGAACACGACGGTATCATCCATTCGCCCCAAAACTCCGCCGGATTGAAGAAGTGCTCGTCAATCATCCGCTGCGCCTGCTCCGGCGTCGCCGCTCCAGCCAGCAACGGGTAGAAATGCGTCGGCGACAGGCGATGGTCGAACTTACCGGTGTCGGTGCGACGGTTTAGGAACAGACCGGTCTTCTCGCACCACAACCGTTGCAGGCCGGAACGAAACCGCTCGGCACGGGCGCGCAGTTCGGCGGCTTCGGGGCGTCCGAGAATCACCGCGATCTCCGCCAACGCCTCGCAGTCGCGCACGTAGAGAGAATTCAAACCGACGTCCTGCAACAGCAACACATGCCGGCTCGTATCGAACGGGATGTCGTCGTACATCGGCGCGTTGTCGAGCCCCGACTGGAGCGCCGCGCCAAATCGCACGTTGACGTCCTGTGTCTCACAGCGATTGCCGACCACCGGCTCGTAAGGCTGCGAGCCCCATGCCAGCAGGCCGTCCACTTGCCGATGCCGCGGCCACCAGCGATTCCAGGTCAGCAGGTCGTCAATCAACTCCGCCAAGAACCACTGTTCCCGGTAACGCGTATAAATTTGCAGCGCCGTGAACGAACCGACCGGCGGCTCCGACCGGTCCCGGCTCTGGAAGCCCCCCGCCGAGACCACGTTGGGCACGAAGCCGTTAGCGATGCCTTCGCGCGTGACCTCGATGGCGTTGGCGTACGCAAGATCCTTGTTGGACACCGCAGCCATCGCGGCCGCGAAGTAGCTGTCCCAACAAAACATCGCATAGCCGCCATAGTTGCAGTTCCAGATGCGGCTGACCGGACTGATGACCCGGTCGTGGAGCGGATCGTAAATCGTGTCCCACGCCAGACAACATTCCATGGCCGCCTGCACTTCCGTCATCTTCGGTAATTGGGCCCGCCCGCGCAACAGCGCCGCCTGAATCTCCAGCACTGTCCGCGCCCGCCCGGTTGCAAACCCGACCGGCCGGTCTGCCGGCAACGCCAGATAGGGCCCTTGCGCCCAGATGTAAGGCTCGTTCACTCCGGGATGTGTTCCGAACACACGGACGAGACCTGCCTGCAACGCGTCGCCTTCATGACGCAGCGTGCCGGGCCGGTTCCATAGGATGCCGGCTTCCGCGACCACGAGAGGCATCTGTTTTGCCGGCGCGCCGCACGGCGTCACGAGCAACACGAGATCCACGCCGTCGGTTGCGCTCTGCACCGTCCACGCGCAACCCTTCCAATCCAGCCGTAGTTCCGTGTACCCGCCGTCGTAGGTTCGCGGACCGGGATGGATCTTCTCGTCGTGCTCACCGCGTCTGCCGATCAACGACTCCTTCAGGTAATCGCCCCCGGCATAATGCTTGAAACCGAGGTTCACCGCGATGCCTTCCGGCAACAGCACGTGCGAGAGCACGCTCCGCGTGTTCCATGTGTTCCAGCCTTTAGCCAACCGGCGTTTCACTTCCGCATACTGACTCATCTCAGAAATCTCCAGACCAGCATTTCGGCTCGACGAGGCGTCTTCCCGTGTCATTTCCGGTCAGCAGCTCAGTCAATCCTTTCACGCACGAACCCTTCGTCCCTCTCCATCTCGCCGCCACAGATTCATTTTGCAGGAGACGCGTAAAGACGCCCCCGACAGCCGAGAGCGCCTGTAATCTGGCCTGCCTGTGGCCGTGTCGTAACAATCCGTTGGCGGCACCGGGCTTATTCTGCCTTGAACAACAATGTCATGATGGAATGAGGCGCCAGCGAAAGCTCCGCGACATGCTGTTCACAGCGCAGGATGAAATTCCTTTCCCGGCCGGTTCTGTTCATCACCACGGCGACGATCTCCCCTGAGGGGTTTCGCGCCGCTGTGACTTCAAGCTCCTGGGTGAATCTGCTGAACGCGATCCTTCTTGCGCCAGGGAGTATAAATTTGCTGAAGTGGCCTATGTAATAGAAGGGCGGCGTGAACGCGGCTTCCCCTTTTGTCGTGTCAACACTTACCGGCGCATGGCAGAAGTTCCCCACATGGTTTGGGCCACCCTGCTCGTCGAGCGCGATGTTCCAGTCAATCCAGGCCTGGGTCCAGTTGTTAAGGTCGCCAATGATGTCATGCGCATACTTTTCAGCCCTGTCCCAGCCGGACTTGGCAGGAGAAACTGCGAAAGCTCCCTCTGTGAATATCAGCCCCTTGCCGGGGAAAAGATCATGCAGGATTGAGAGCCCCTCGAAATGATCTCCTGAGTACCAGTGGAATCCAGTCCCCCAGATATACTGCGCGGCCTTACGGTCGGACAGGATTGTCATTGAACGGTCGAAGACACGTTCCTTGTTGTGATCCCATATAAGGAGCCTGACATGGCCGAGACCGTTTTTTTTGAGCGCCGGGCCGAGATAGTTTTTTACAAAGTCCCTTTCCTCCTCGGCAGTGTATAGGCAGGAGTCCCAGGTCTGTTTCGCCTTTGGCTCGTTCTGGACGGTGATGTAGCTGACCGTTATCCCCTCCTTGGCGTATTCGGAGATATATCGGCAATAGTACTCCGCCCAGGCTTTGCGGCAGTCGGCCCTGAGCTTCCCTCCGAGGTTCATCCTGCCGGTTGTCTTCATCCAGCCCGGCGGACTCCATGGAGATGAGAGGATTTTGAGTTTCGAACCTCTTATCTTCTGGGCCGCTCTTATCATGGGGATGATGAGCTGCCGGTCACGGTCGATGGAGAACGTCTTAAGGCTGCGATCATTCCTGGCGGTGTAATGATAGTTGCCGGTCGAAAAGTCACAGCTGTTGATATGAACCCTGCAGAGGCTGTAATTCAACCCTTTTTCGGTGTTGAAATACGACTGAAGCACTTCCTCTCTAATTGCCGCCCCCGCCCTCTCCAAAGTGATGGCCGCCGATTCCGTCAGCGCGCCGCCGAATCCCTCGATCTCCTGATAGGCGACTTCGGGGAAAATGTTGATCACCTGGAGTTCGACGCCTTTGATATCCTTCTTGAAGGCCACACCCTTCTTCTCAGAAAGCCTGTCGGACGTCTTCTGAGAGGTTAGTATGACTCTTATTCTCCTGCTCATGTCAACACCTCGGCTTCCCCTTCCACGATGACGGACACCACCGTCGTGCCAATGGTCTTTCCCATTATCGACACCCCGGTTGCGAAGGCGGAGGCGGCGTCTAAAAAACGGTTGGGAAGATGAAGGAGGCGGCGCACCGGAGTGGTGCGGTTTTCCCTGACGCGCACTGACGTCAGACGCCCGTCTTCAAGCTTGACCGTGATCTGGCCTCTTCCATGAACCGGCAACGTGAAATGGAGATCCCGCCATGCTTCCGGGATGCCCGGCAAAACCAGGATGTCCTCCCCTCTGGGGTAAACCAGCATGACGGCGAGAGCGCGGACAAATGCCCCGGCCGTCGTGTTGAACCAGGGGTGATGGACGTCCGAAAGATCAGGCGTGGAGCTCTCGTTCAGCGCTCCGAAATCCATCATCGTTGTCAGCGAGGTCACCAGGCACCTAAGCGCCGTCTCCGGTTCTTCGCGCATGGCCGCGCTATGTGCCGTGCTCAGAAAGCCCCAGCTCCAGTATGACAGCAAGAACGCCTCTCCGGTGGCATTGGTCTTGCCGTCCTGGAACTGGCTTCCCGGATCCCCTCGGCGGCGGGAGGCGGTGCGCCAATCGCGGATCGCGGCGTCAATCTCCAGCGCCGGCGCTGGATGCAAATCCAGCTCGTAATCGATATATGGCGTGGCTGGATTGTCGACAGTGGGAATGTTGCCGTCCCGCAAAAGTGGGAGCTTGCCGCAGAGCTGGTCGGCCAGATGCCAGGCCAAGGCGCCAACCCGGCGCCATTCCGGCACCTCCGGATCCGGGATGTCAAGGCGTTCGGCGGTGTCGGCGGCGACTTGGAAGACGCGGGCGGCGCCGCAGACCGTGAACGCCCCGTCCTGCACGGGATATCGCCCCTCGTCCACATCGATCAGCGGCACCACCATCAGATTGTTGCCGGGGAATTCGACCAGCAGCCACTGGCGGAAGAACTCGGCGGCCTCACGGAAGATCGGATAATAGCGGCACCATGTCGCATCATCGTCCTGATACCTGCAATACTCGTAAATGTAATTGACGATCACGCCGATGGCGAAGAATTCATAGTGACAAGTACCGTTGCGATCGGAGATCAGCGATCCCGATTCGACAGCGATAGTCACATAGCGGGCGCCACGGCCGGAGGTCATCAGCGTCGAGAAGGGCAGGATCGTCCGGCGCCATTCGGCGGTGCGGCGTGGCATGTCGAGAATCCCCAGGCGCATCAGGCCTTCCGTGGGAAAACGTTCGTCCCATAAATACGGCGCGCTCCAACTGGTGTTGAAGGGATTGGCTGGCGATGACCATCTGGTATAGTTGCAGCGCATCGTGTAAAGCTGCGTGTCCAACGCGGCGCGCACTTTAGGCTCCGTCGACGGCAGTTCGACCCGGGCCTGACTGAACCAGTCCCGCCATGCCGCCCGATGGCTGGCAAACAGCCCGGCATACCCCCGGGTGGACAATTCCACCACCATGGCCTCCGTCTGGGCGACAAAGTCGGCCGGCCGCCAGGCCCCCAGGCGGGACTGGTTCTCGCGGTGCACGGCGCGGACATGGGGATTCATCCAGCCGTCATACGCGATCTCAAGTATCTGCGGGTGGTCGCCAAGGTCGTCGATCAGGCTGAGGCAGACGGTAACCGCATTGCTCTCCGGCAAGACGATATCCAGTTCCAGCCGGTTCCCCTCGTGCCGCGCCATGCATGCGGTGTCGCTGAACAGCGTAATCCGGCCACGGTAGAGGCGCACCCCATCCGCGGCTGTGTCCGCGCTGATGCCTTTGCTGAAAGGGCGGTTCGGTGTCCACGTCATGCGAAACGGCAGCTCAGTTGCGCCAACCTGGCACAAGGTGTACAGCGCCCGCAGGCGCCGCTCCAGCCCGGAGGGCAAATTCTCGTATTCACGATGGAATACGATCACGTTTCGATCGAGATGCACGAAGCTGGTGGTGCGTTCAACTATCGCGCCCCGGGTGATTTCCGTTTCGACATAGCCCTCGCGCGGGTGCAGGGTCTGCCGCCAGGCGGTTACCGGCGGAAGATCTGATTCGCCCTGAAATTGGAGGTCGAGAAAGCCCCACTCGAACAAATTGCCGTTATACCGGTCCAGGCGAGTATCATGCCTGCGTCCGCTCCAGGTGATGCGCGGCGGCGGATAGCTGTCCCGCTGGTGCGTGAAATCATGCATCGCCCCCCGGGCGTCAAGGCAGAGCTTGATTTCGTCGTTGCCGATAAGTGGCGGGAGCCGCCGCGTGTCATCGGGCAAGCTTGTCCCCGAGACAGTGTGATACATGCCTGTGTCTCTCATTGCTAAGTAGTCCTTTCCAGAAACTCCTTATGTACCGAAAGCTTGTTACTGTGTGACGTCATACAGCAGTGCCGAACGCCCTTCCAGGCGTTTGCAGAGGAACTCACCGTTGAACTCCTCCTCTTCACCAGTCCAGAAATTCACCGCCCGCGCCGGCCCCGCATGCCCGAGCCGATGGCGCCGCACGGCGATCAGGCGCGGCTCATTGTTCCAGTTGAAGAGCGCGAGCGATTGCCGCACCCCTGCCGCAGCCGTTGGGCTGCCGTCGGGATAATCCACATAGAGGACTTCCGGCAGCGGTACGCCGGTGAAGGCCCTGTCGTCCGGGCAGCGGCAACGGTAGCCGCGGTCGCAGCGGTCGGTGAGCTTGCGCATCGCCTTCACCCATTTCTCCGGCCATGTCTCCATGCGCCCGCCCGTCTCCAGTAGCCCCATGTTGATGAACCCCCAGGTGAGGCGGAAATAGTTCTCGTTGTCGGGATACTCCGCCATGACTCCGGCGCTGTCGAAGTTGGGGAGGAAGGTCTTCCGCCCCTCGAAACCGAGCATGGGCAGCGCCCAGGCGCAATTGTATATCTGCGCATCCCACGTTCCGACCCCGATGTCGATCGTGCAGCGGTAGCTGTCCGCCCATTGCGCGTTGAAGGGATTGCCCATGCCCATGGCGACGCAGGTCATGAGGACGCCGTCGGGGGGCAGGTTCTTGCGGACGGTCTCGAAGAAGCGGGCGCGCGCCTGGGCGGAGGTCTGTGACGGGTCGCGGAGCCGCGCGTGACGATCCTCGAAGGTGTGGCTCCAGAAATCGATCTTGCAGGCGTCCATGCCCCATTCGCCCAGGATCACAGCCAGCGTGCGGTCGAGAAAGGCGAGAGCCTCCGGATGGCTGAAATCGAGGCATCCGTTCGCCTCCCCGATTAGGTAGAGCGAGCCGTCGGCGTTCCGCAGGAACCAGTCCGGGTGGTCGGCGTGGAGCTGCGACGAGGCGCGGACTGTGGGCGACCACCACAGGCCCGGACGCAGCCCCAGACGGCGCAACTCGTCCGTAAAGCCGCGGATGCCGCGCGGCCATTTCGACGACTCGATGTCCCGCAACGGATCCGGGTAGAATTTGCTCAGGAAGTCCTGACTGTCCCCACGGCGCAGATAGCCGTCGTCCATCAGAAAGTATTTGATGTTTGGAAAATTCTTGGCGATGAAGCTCGCCGTCGGCAGCAGCGACTTCTCGCTCTGATCGTCGAACACGCCATAATTCCAGGTGCAGTGGAAGGCGTGGCGCAGCAGCGGCGTCCGCTTGCCGCGGAAGTTGAAACGCCCGGCGAGGAATCCAAGGTAGTCGGCGAAGGCGTCCTCGTAGGAGATGTCGCCGGTGACTTGGATGAACACGCCGTCGAGGGCAAGGCTTCCGCCTGCCGGAACCTCGAAGCCGTCGCCCTGTCCGGGATCGTGGAGCACGGCGAAATGGTCGAAGGCGCTGTCGTTCACCTTTTCGTTCACTTCCGCCCTCTTGCGCATCTCGAACGCCGTGTAGTGCAACTCCTGCGAGGCGGCGGCGACGACGAGACCGTTCTTTCCGATGAGGTCTTTGATGAACACAGCCGGAAGAGCCTGATCCTCGCCGCGGCCGAGGACGACCGTCTCGGGCGGCAGCATTCGGGCGTAGGGGTATTCCATCTGGCTGTGAGGATACTTCTCCGTGCGCACATTGTCGGTGTGGCAGAAGCGCAGATCCCACCCAAGGATGTTCCCTTTGCCGCGGGGCACCGATGCGGATCTGGCGAACTGACCGGTTGCGGCTGCGTTGATCCAAACCGGACGTGATGAGGTGTTGCAGAGCGTGTGACGCAACGTCACAGCTTTC
>JAQULY010000073.1 GCA_028718445.1 Kiritimatiellia bacterium | reverse complement strand
CTCTGCTATGTGGGTAACCTTGGGCCGTCATACGACATAGGTACCATGCTTGAGGGCATACGTATGTTGACCGCGCGCGGATGCAGGCTGTCGTTATCGGTCGCGGGAGGTGGCCCCAAGCGCGCACTGCTATCCGAAGCCAAGCGGAGTGGAACCCCGGTGCATGACCACGGATATCTTGGGGAGAAAGCTCTGCGTGAGTGCCTTGACAGGTCGGATGTGGGCGTTGTTCCAATGTCCGCTTCATCATGGGTCGCAGTACCGAACAAGGTAATAGATTATGCCTCGTCCGGCCTGGCGGTCATCAATGGGCTGAAGGGTGAGACGCAAGATCTCCTGGATCGGTATGCTGCCGGGTTGCCCTACACAGTAGGAAGCGCCTCCAGCTTCGTTTCAGCCGTGCAGCAATACGACGTGGACAGAAACCTGCTGGCGCGACACCGACGCGGCGCCCGCCGTTTGGCGGAGGAGAGGTTCGACGCGGCCAAGATATACCCGCGTATGGCCGACTGGCTAGCGCAGTTGCCGCGGCGTTGTTCATCGTGAAGCATATTGACTGCGTACTGTCCACTGCCTACAACTCACTTTTCACAATGCTCCGCAAGTCCTACAGCCATTTGCTGACTGTGGCGCTGATCTGGGCGCTGGAACTATTCGCATTCCAGGCACTGTCGTTTCATTTCGACTACCCGGTGCCCTTGGTCAAGCGCGTTGGGGCGCAGGTTGTGCGCCTGTTGCTGGATCTCACGTTCTCGCTCGGTTTTGTGTTGCTGCTCCCGCGCATCCTGACGCTCTTCGGCTTCCTGCTGTTCATCGTCTGCAGCCAGGGACTGAGCTACTACCAGGAGGTCTTTGGACGCGTGCTTTCATGGAAGACCCTGACCGGGCAGTTCGCGGAGGGACTGGAGGTGTTGCGCTTCGATGGGAGTTGCCTCAACTGGTGGCTGCTGCTGGCAATGCTGGCGGTGCTACTGTTGAAGTGGCGGCTGTTGAAGCTTGCCGACGTGTCGAAGCCGGTTAAGAGAGCGTCTTCGTCCGCTGGTACGAAAACGACCGCTCTCCTCAACTTCTTGCGGCATAACCGCAGATTTCCCGCTGCGCGGGCGCATAAACCGCCGAATACGGAACCGCAGAATGTCGAAGTAAAGACAGCCTGCAAGGGCCTCAACACGGTCGCCGCAGACGCTCCCGCGTACCGGCGCCGGTTGGCGCTTGGCGCGGCGTCACTGCTGCTATACGCACTCCTGTTGACAGTGGCGATGTTGCGGATAGACCGCCCGGACAAACTGCGCACGTTCGTCAGCGCCGACCGCTTCGGCATGACCTACGGCTTCCTTCCGCTCTGGGCCTGTGAATTCCGGTACCTGGATGAAGAACACCTCGTCAGGGAGGCCGTGGCGCGTCGGTCGCAGGCCACCGACCGGTTGAGCGCGATCGAGCAGCCCATTACCCTGACGGGCGATGTGATCCTGATCCAGGTGGAAAGCCTGGATTGGCGGGCCTTGCACCAGCGGGTTGACGGCCGTCTCGTGATGCCGTTCCTGAACCGCCTTAGCGAGGAGGCCATGCTGTTCAGAATCACGCCGGTCCACGAGAACGGCTCGGGCGATACTGACTTTGTGATGCTCAACGCGGTACCGCCATCGCCCACAGTAATGACCTACAAGTTCAACGCCTATCCCTACCGGGAGACGCTTCCGCAGTTGGCGACGCGCGCGGGCTACATTCCGGTGGCTCTGCACGGGAACAGCGGAGTGTTTTTCGAGCGGAAGCGCAACTTCGATCGCATGGGCTTCAAACGGACTTTCTTTCTGGAGGAGATGCGCGCTGAAGCGGGGATGCAGGCCGGGCGCTGGGGAATCCGCGATGACCAGGTGTTTTCGCTATCCGGGCAATTGCTCGAGCGGCGTACATCTGGCGAGAGACAATTGCACTATATCATCACGCTCACGAGCCATCAGCCGTTCATCTATCTCGAACCGGAGCAATGCCTCTTCAGACCACAACGTGACGATATTCAATCACGTTACTTCAACAGCGTGAACTTCGTTGACCGCCAACTCGAGGCCTACATTGGCGGTTTGCGGCAGGATACGCTGGTCGTCATCTTTGGCGATCACCGTGCCCTGGTCGAGTATCCGTCAGAAGTTGAAGCCGACGGCGAGCGCGCGGAATTCGTTCCGCTGCTGATACACCGAATGGGCGAGCGGCTCGCCGGCCAACAGCGCAGCCGCGATCAGCCGATCTCGCTTTCGGGTGAGCTGACGCTGCTGGACGCGGCGGCGTATATACATGGGTGGTTCAGGCCGGCGGAGTAGCGCTCAACACAAGACGCCCAAGTGGAATGCCGATGCGCACGCGCGCGATACAGGGAATATTGTCATGAGCGGGCGCAGCCCGCTTTGGAGTGCGCGGCCTTGGCCGCGCTTTGTATTGGACGGAAAGCGGCGGCAAGCCGCCGCAGGCCAAAGCGGCTGCGCCGCTGATGAACGTTCATGAAGCGGGTATGGGACATCGTTCTGGTCTTGGTGACCGCGCCGCTCTGGCTGCCGTTGTTGGCGGCGACAGCACTGGCGGTGCGGCTGGCCATGGGACGGCCTGTGATCTTCCGGCAGTTGCGGCCGGGGCTCGCAGGGCGGCCGTTCCTGTTGCTCAAGTTCCGCACGATGCGGATGGGAACCGGCAGCGATGCTGAGCGACTCACGCCGTTTGGACGTTTGCTGCGGCGTACCAGCCTCGATGAACTGCCCGAGTTGTTCAACGTGCTGAGCGGCGAGATGTCGTTGGTGGGGCCGCGGCCGCTGCTGATGGAGTATCTGCCCCGCTACACACCCGAACAGGCGCGTCGCCATGAAGCACTGCCGGGGATCACCGGTTGGGCGCAGGTGCATGGACGCAACGCGACGACTTGGGAAGAGCGCTTTCGGTGTGATGTGTGGTATGTTGATCACCGCAGCCTCTGGCTGGACCTGCGTATCCTGGCGATGACGGCGTGGCAGGTGGTACGCGGGCGCGGTATCTCGGCCGATAGTCATGCGACCATGCCGCCCTTTGTCGGAGATTTCTCTCACATAGGGCACAGAGGTTCACAGAGATAGGATGATATAAGGAGGGGTGCACCGTGGAGGAACTGAATGCGATAACGCGGCAGGTTATTGGGGCGGCAATGGCCGTTCATACAGAAATGGGGCCTGGACTATTGGAGTCCGTTTATCAGAAGTGCATGGAAATCGAGCTTGCCGGATTAGGCATGAAGCACAGAGCGGAAGTGCCCGTGCAGGTCTGCTACCGCGGGCAGCCGATTCCAGATGTTGGTTTTCGAATGGACTTGCTTGTTGAGGAAGCCGTGGTAGTCGAACTAAAATCGGTTGAAATGCTTCTTGATGTTCACAAGAAGCAACTCCTCACCTATCTTCGCGTATCGCACAAACGGTTGGGGTTATTAATCAATTTTAACGAGACGCATCTGCGGAATGGCGTCATCCGCATCATCAATTAGCATCTCTGTGAACCTCTGTGCCCTCTGTGAGAGATAAGATGTCCAATATCATCATCGTCGGCGCCAGCGGATTTGGACGCGAAGTGGCGTGGGTGTGCACGCGAGCCGGGCTAAAGGTAGCTGGTTTCTGCGACGACGCGCCCGACAAGCAGGCGGGCGACTTCTGTGACCTGCCGCTGTTGGGCACCATCGAAAAGGCTGTTCCGCGTCTCGGCTCCGGAACGAGGTTTCACGTTGCGGTGGGCGACAACCAGGCCCGCAAGCGGTTGGCGGAGCGAGCTCTGCTGGCCGGCTGGAGTCCCCTCAGCGTGGTTGACCCATCCGCGACATGCGCTCCGGATGCAGAGATCGGCGCCGGCAGCTACGTCGGCATCGGCAGCGTGGTTTCCAGCGGCTGCAAACTCGGGCGCTTCGCGATTGTAAATTTTCACGCGACCGTGGGACACGACAGCGTGGTTAGCGACTATGCGCAACTGTGCCCGGGGGTGCGACTCTCTGGAGGATGCACGCTGCGCGAAGGGGCCTTTCTGGGCTCGAACGCCGTGGTTGTCCCTCTGCGACGCGTGGGGAAATGGTCCAGAGTCGGTGCCGGAACTGTGGCGATGAAGGATCTAGCGGACGGTGAGACTGTGATGCGGGTCAGATAGAATGCACATGACACGTCTCTTTCTCTCTCCACCCCACCTGAGCGGGCGCGAGCGCGAGCTTGTGGCCGAGGTCTTCGCCAGCAACTACATTGCGCCCGTCGGGCCGATGGTGGAGCGCTTCGAGCGCGAGTTCGGAGCGAGGCTCGGAATCCCCGCGGCGCTGGCGACAGGCAGCGGTACGGCGGCGTTGCACCTGGCGCTGCGCTGGTTTGGCGTCGGCCCCGGTGATACGGTTGTCTGCTCGACGCTGACCTTCATTGCCAGCATCGCACCGGCTGTGCAACTGGGTGCGACACCCGTTTTTGTGGACGCCGATGAGGCGACATGGTGCATGGATGCGGACTTGCTGGCGGAAGCGTTGAAAACACGGGCGGCGATCGGCAAGCTGCCCAAGGCGGTCGTCGCCGTGGATCTTTACGGCCAGTGTTGCGACTACGATCGTCTGCTGGCGGCATGCACCCCTTACAACGTGCCACTGATCGCTGACGCGGCGGAGTCGCTCGGCGCCACCTACAAGGGCCAAGCCGCGGGACGGCCAGCCGCCGCGGCCATCTACTCTTTCAACGGCAACAAGATCGTCACCACGTCGGGGGGCGGCATGTTGGTCTCCCGGGACGGCGCGATGGTCGCCAAGGCGCGCTTCTGGGCGACGCAGGCGCGCGACCCGGCGCCCCACTACCAGCACTCCGAGGTCGGCTACAACTACCGGCTCAGCAACGTGCTGGCGGCAATCGGCTGTGGCCAGTTGGAGCAGTTGGAGCAGAAAGTGGCCGCCAAGCGCAGCATATTCGAGCAATATCGAAACGCGCTGGACGGTCTGCCCGGAGTGACGTTCATGCCTGAGGCCGAATACGGGCAGAGCAACCGCTGGCTGACGGTGGCGCAGTTCGATCCTGCCGGCACGCGCGCGCGGCCTGAGCAGGTGCGGCTGGAACTGGAAGCACGGAACATCGAGGCACGACCGGTCTGGAAGCCGATGCACCTGCAGCCGGTGTTCCGGTCGGCGCCGGTCTATGGCGGCGCGGTGGCGGAGCGCATTTTTGACCGCGGCCTCTGTCTGCCGTCCGGCACCGCCATGAGCCGCGCGGATGTGGAGCGGGTGGCGGCGATAGTGCGGCAGTGCGTTGGACGAAAACGCTGAACAGCGTCCTTGTGCACGCTCTTCCGCACAGCTAACATGTGGTTCCCATGGATGCCGACCCTGACAGACCAGCAGCGCTGAATCCGCGGAATAGTGGACGCGTCATCCTGTGGCTGACGCGCGGCCTGTCTTTCGTGGCCGACACCACCGTCATGCTGTTGGCGTTCGTTGCTTCCTATGCCCTGCGCTTCAATTTTGATGTGCCGTCGCGGCATCTTGAGAACCTGGCGAAGGTTTTCCTGACCACAGCGGTGCTGCAATACTGCTCCCTGTTGGCATGGGGATGTCAACGGGTGGTGTGGCGATATATCACGGCCAGCGATGTTCCGCGCTTCATTGCTGCCGTGAGCACATCCACCGCCGTGACGGTGGCGATCCGCTTTGTGCTTCCGCACATGCCGGGCATTCGACCGCCCTTCAGCATCGCGCTGATCAATGGGGTCCTGGTAGTGGGCGGATTGCTGATGGCGCGCCTGCTGTGGCGCCTGACAATGGACGGGCGGCGCGGCGCATCGTGGCCCGGCTCGACGAGGCGACGCGTCTTGCTGGTGGGGGCCGGCAGCGTCGGCAACGCCGTGGCGCGCGAGTTGAGGCAGCATCCTGGAGGCGGCTGCGAGGTGGTCGGCTTTCTAGATGACAACCCTGCCAAGCACGGAACGGCGATTCAGGGCGTACCTGTGCGCGGCGCACTGGTGGAACTCGCCGCATTCATACGCACCCTCAACGTGGACGAGGTGATTGTCACCATCGTTGGCGCCTCGCGCGAGACGATGCGGCAGATCGTTCGCACCTGCGAGGAAATGCAGGTCAAACTCAGTATTGCGCCGGGATACTACGAGATTCTCGATGGTTCCGTGTCCGTCAGCCGGTTGCGTGAGGTTGATATCTCAGACCTGCTGGGACGACCCGAGATCGCGCTGGGAGACGATGCCACGCTGGCGCGATTTGCCGGAGGCAAGCGGGTGCTGGTCACCGGAGCGGGCGGCTCGATCGGCAGCGAACTGGCGCGACAGGTGCTGCGCGCCGGTCCGGCCGATCTCGTGCTGGTCGAGCGCTGCGAAAATGCGCTCTTCGCAATCGAGCGTGAATTGCGCGCGGTGTCACGCGGCGACAATCTGCACGCGCGCGTGGCGGACATTGCGGACGACGACCGGATGCGGACATTGTTCGCGGCGTTTCGCCCCGAAATCGTGCTGCACGCTGCCGCCCACAAGCACGTGCCGCTGATGGAGGTTAACGTCTGCGAGGCCATTGCCAATAACGTGCTGGCAACGCGGCGGCTTGGGGAAACGGCGCTGGCGGCGGGCGTGGAGGTTTTCGTGCTGCTCTCGACCGACAAGGCGGTGAACCCGGCCTCGGTGATGGGCGCCACCAAACGCGTGGCTGAGCTGGCGCTGCAGGCGTTGAACGGCGCCGGCAGAACGCGTTTCGTGGCTGTGCGTTTCGGGAACGTGCTGGGCGCTTCCGGCTCGGTGGTGCCGATCTTCCGCGAGCAGATTCGCCGCGGCGGACCGGTTACGGTCACGCATCCCGACATGCGCCGTTATTTCATGACCATACCCGAGGCGGTGCATCTGGTGCTGCAAGCCGCGGCGATGGCTGCCGGCGGCGAGATTTTCGTTCTGGATATGGGCGAACCGGTGCGGATCGTCGAGTTGGCCGAGGAAATGATACGCCTGTCGGGCCTGCAGCCATATCGCGATGTGCCGATCGTTTTCACTGGGCCGCGACCGGGCGAAAAGCTCTTCGAGGAGTTGAGCACGGCCGAGGAAGCGGCCGGCAAGACAAGGCATCCGCGAATTTTCACCGGCAAGATTGCCGCGCTTGCGCCCGCGGCAATTGTCGCGATGCTGGGCGACCTGACGGAGGCCGCCGCCGGATGCGACGACGCGGTGGCGCGCAAATCGCTGATGGCGGCGACTCAAGGGACATAGGCGCGTTGGTAAACGAGATGCGGTGCGTACATCAAGTGCGCCGCTTCAGTGTGAGTCGAAAGACATGAACAAGACAACAACAGGCAACCCGGCCATCTCCGCGGTGACACGTGTGGTCGCATTCACCCTGTCGGTTGGGTTGCTGACGTGGCTGGCGTGGCCGATGATCTGCTGGCTGGGCTGGGTCTTCAGATATCCCAAGGACGACATGGGACATGGCTGGCTGGTGCCGATCTTCAGCGCGTACCTGCTGTGGATGCGTAGACGCGAGTTGCGCGAGGCTGTCGGGGCGCCCTCGTGGATCGGCGCGGCGCTGTGTCTGCCCGGAGTCTTGCTGCTTTGGCTGGGAGAACGCGGGGGGCAGGTGCGCTTATCGCAGGCGTCCGTCTACTGGCTGCTCTGGTGCCTGACGTACGCGTTTTGGGGGCGCGGAGTGGCTAGACTAACCGCCTTTCCTGTGATCTATCTGCTCTTCACCGTGCCGCTTGCCTTCCTGGATGTCTTTACCGTGAGACTGCGCATGTTGACCGCCATGCTGTCGAGCGGACTGCTGAATGGCATCGGCGTGCCCGTGGCTCGTGTCGGCACGGGACTACGTTCCTTGGCTGGCGCCGGTTTCAGCCTGGACGTGGCCGATCCATGCAGCGGGCTGCGCTCGATTTTTGCCATGACGGCCATTACGGCCGCGTATGCTTACCTCACGCAGCGCCGGCTATGGCAGAAGTGGCTGCTGTTTGCATGCTCCGTTCCCTTGGCCATCGTTGGCAACATGGCGCGCATCTTCACCATCGCGCTGGTAGCCAAGTACTGCGGACAGGACGCGGGCACGGGTTTCTACCACGATTATTCCGGCTATCTGGTGTTTGTGGTCGGCACGCTGCTGATGGTGCAGGTGGGTGCCTGGATCTCCAGGCTGGACACAAGCGCGCCGCATCCACCCGACACGGCGCCCGATGTCCCGGCTGCGCCCGCGGCGCCTTCCGGGGCGAGGGCCTACCTGAGCATGTTCGGTGTGCCGTTGCTGCTGCTGTCCACGGGATTGCTGCTGCACGGCATGCCGTCTCCCGTAATCGAGCCGCAGGACTTCCTGGCGTCGCGACTGCCTGACAGCCTGGGCGCGCTACGCGGCGCGCAACCATGGTATTGCCGCAACGAGCAATGCCTGAGTTGGATCGAGGATCCGGCGGACAGCGCCGATCCAGCCAAGCCGCCGACATGTCCGCAATGTCATCAACCTCTTTACGAGACGTCGCTGGGCGAACACACGGTGTTGCCGGCAGACACGCTGTTCCTGAAGCGCAACTACTACGACCCGATGGGCGGTGTCTTTCGCGTCACGGTGGTCGTGAACGGCGCCAGCCGACAGAGCATCCACCGGCCCGAACTCTGCCTGCCTACTCAGGGCTTCTACATGGAGCGCACCGAGATCGTGGCGCTGCCGCTCTCCGACAGCGGAAGCCTCGACGTCAAGCTTGTAGACGTCAGGCGGGGCGGCCCCGGCGGACGCAGCCGTGCCATGGGTCAGGCCTACTTCTTTCTGAGCGCGCGTCACGCAACCGCATCCCATTACGTGCGCATCCTGACCAGCGTGCGCGATCGCGCCTTTGCCAACCGTGTTACGCGCTGGGCTATGGTGACGATCACGGCGGACGCTCCCTTCGACACGACCGAGCGGCGCGAGGCGTTACGCGTTTTTGTGGACGAACTGCTGAAGGGGCTGCGTGTGACGGACGACAGGCGCGGTCTGCCTGATGACGGGCCACAAGATGGTGTGACCGGCGCAGCGCACGACAGGTAACGGAGAAGGCGACTTCCGGCAGGGAGGGCCGGAACGCCTGAGCAAGCATGCACGACCTGATCAACTATCCGATCGCGTTCACGGTTGGCGCCCTGGTGGTGCTTCTGTTGACGCCACCACTGCGGTGGCTGACACGGCGCGTGGGCATGGTGGACCAACCCGATGCCAGGCGCATCAATCGGACGCCGATTCCGCGTGGCGGCGGACTGGCCGTCTTCGCGGCCTTTCATGTGGCGTTATACGTGACCGGGTCTCTATCCGGCGAGAACCTGCTGGGAAGACTGGGGCCAAGCTGGCATGGCTTGTTTCTGGTGGCGTCGAGCGTGCTGCTGCTGATAGGTCTGCTTGACGATGCGCTGGGGCTGAAGCCCTGGCTGAAGCTTGCCGGCCAGATCATGGTGGCCACGCTGTTATACGGGGTGGGCGCCAGAGTGGGGGGAGTGTTGTGGTTCGCGCCGTCGGAATCGGTCAACTTCCTGCTGACAGTGGTATGGTTCGTTGGCATCATCAACGCCTTCAATCTGATAGACGGCATGGATGGCCTGGCTTCGGGGCTGGCCCTGATCGGATCGCTGGGCTTGGCGGCGTGTCTCTTTGCGCGCGGCCTCTCGAGAGAAGCTCTGCCGCTGATTGCCCTCGCCGGCGCCTGCCTTGGATTCCTGCGCTTCAATTTCCATCCGGCCAGCATCTTTCTGGGCGACTGCGGCAGCATGTTCCTCGGACTGGTGCTTGCCACCATTCCGCTCTACACAGCGGCAAAGTCCGAACTCCTGGCTTCGCTCGGTGTGCCGCTGCTGGTCATTGGCGTGCCGCTCTTCGACACGGTCCTGGCTATCTGGCGCCGCTCCATGCGGGCCGCGGTGCCATCGCTGGCCGGCGACGGCATCCGTGCCGTCCGCGTGATGCAGGCCGACAAGGAACACCTGCACCACCGCATTCTGGCCAGGGGGATGACACAACGCTCAGCCGCGTTGGTGCTCTACGCCGTCAGCAGCATCATGGTGGCGGTCGCAGTGTTGGGCATGTTGTTCGAGAAACGCTCAACTGGAATAATCCTGCTAGGTTTCATGCTGATCGCCTTCGTGATGGTTCGCCAGTTTTCGCGAGTCGAGTTGTGGGATACCGGAAGGGCGCTGCTTTCGACCGTCAGCTCGCCGATCTCAACGCGGTTGACCGTGCCCACGTATGTTCTGCTGGACTTGGGCGCGATGGCGTTTGTCTGGTACTGGAGCCGCAGACTTGCCTATCTGCATCCATCGCGTCACTCGCTGATCACCATCGCTCCCCTGCTGGTGGTGCCCGTGTTTGCCGCGATGACGCTCGTCAGGACCTATCAACGCACCTGGACACGGGCACACGTGCGAGACTACGCGATCCTGGCTTTTGCCGTGATCGTTGGTTGCGTGGCCGGTTTTGCGCTGGTTATCCTGTTTGGCGTAAAGGAACCCGGCTGGTCGCGGCAGTTGGCGATCTTTACCTTGGGGCTGCCGTTTCCTTTACTGGGTGTTCGCATGTTGCACGAGTTACTTTCATCCGGAATGGCCGCGATCGAGCGGCAACGACTGCTTGACACGCCGGGGGTGGAGCGTGTGCTGGCGTATGGCGGCGGTAACCGTTTCTGCCTTTACCAGCGCGAAATCGTCACGCATGTGGGCCATCAGCGCCGCGTCATTGTGGGAATCGTGGACGATAACATCAACCTGCGCGGCAGGATTGTCGAAGGTTGCCGCGTTTTGGGTCAACTGACCGATATACCTGCTCTCGCGTCCCGCCACCGGATATCCGGCGTTGTGATCACGGCGAGCATCGAAGAGTCACGGCGGGAGGAACTGATTCTGGCAACCCGCGCCGCCGGCGTATGGCTAAGAGAATGGAGCTATGGAGAACATGAAATCGTCGCATCCAGGTCCGTCTGAGCGCATTGCGGTCATAGGTCTGGGATATGTTGGTCTGCCGCTGGCCTTGGCGCTGTCACGTGAGTTCGAGGAAGTCGTCGGCTTTGACGTTCAGTCGGCCAAGGTGGCCATGCTCAGAGACGGACACGACCCTGCCTGCGAGCAACCCGACGCCGAGGTGGCCGCAACCAGGGCGCACATCACCGACGACGTCGCGGCCTTGCGCGATCGCACCTTCTACATCGTTGCGGTGCCCACGCCCGTAAACAGGGCGAAGCAGCCGGATCTCTCCCCGGTTCGCCTGGCGGCCGAGACTGTTGGCGATGCGATCCGTCCGGGCGCGGTCGTGGTGCTGGAATCCACCGTCTACCCGGGCGTAACGGAAGAGGTGTGCGGGCCGATCATCGAGACGCGCTCCGGCCTCAAGCGCGGCCGCGACTTCCATCTAGGCTACTCACCCGAGAGAATCAACCCCGGCGACAAGGTGCACACGCTCGCCAATGTGGTGAAGGTTGTTTCCGGCGAGGACGAGACCACGCTTGCGCGTATCGCGGCCGTATACCGTTGCGTGGCCAAGGCCGGTGTCCACATGGCGCCCTCGATCAAGGTGGCCGAGGCCGCCAAGGTCATCGAGAACACACAGCGCGATCTGAACATCGCCTTGATGAACGAACTCGCGGTGATTTTCGACCGCCTCGGCATTTCCACTCTCGACGTGCTCAAGGCGGCGGGCACCAAATGGAACTTCCTAAACTTCCGGCCCGGACTCGTGGGCGGTCACTGCATCGGCGTGGACCCATATTACCTGACCTGGAAGGCTCAGGAAGCCGGGCACCACGCGGAGGTGATCCTGGCCGGCCGGCGCATTAACGACAGCATGGGCGCCTGGATCGGCCAGAAACTCGCCAAGCTGATGGCCGCGTCAGGACGCGCCATCTGTGGCGCGCGCGTGGGCGTTCTGGGCATCACCTTCAAGGAAGATGTAAAGGACATCCGCAACAGCCGCGTGCCGGACATCATCGCGGAGCTGCAAGCCTTCGGCGCCAACTGCCTGGTCCATGATCCCCACGGCAGCCCGGAGGAGACGCAGCGCGAATACGGCGTGACGCTGCTGCCATGGCAAGCCCTCCTTGGCAAGTCCGCAGGCGCCGGCACTGAACAGCCGCTGGATGCCGTCGTGCTGGCGGTGGCGCATCGCGCCTACCTGGAGATGCCGCTGGCGCAGTTGCTGGCGCCGCTCAGGCCGGACGGCGTGATCGTGGACGTCAAGGGCGTGGTGGACCGCGCGCAACTGCCCCAGTCCATACACTATTGGCGCCTGTAAAGCGGCGGTCACGCCTCAGCCCCACGCTTCCCGATACCGCTCTCACAACTGACGCCACGCGAAGAAGCAGCCCGGTTGCGCAGTCACGCGCGGCCGGGCTGCTTTTCTTTTGCCGTAATGGGATGGGGCGCGAGTGGGGTGCATGTGAACGAGAGAGACTTGAAACTGCGCCTGACTCCGTGAGAAGGCACTCTGGGCCACAGACAAAGGTGTCTGGCGCTTCCGTGCTACGCCTCCGGGCCCCATCGCACGGTCAGCAAATCGCTCCGGCTCACATGCACCCCACTCGCACCCCCATCTCATCGACCATTTCCCCATTTCCTTTTGCCGCGTTTTTGCCCTTGCCGGATGGTCCGCTAGAGGCTACTATCATCGTTTGCCCGAAGGACAAAAGGCCTTGCGAACATGAAGAGCGATATCCATCCCAAATACGAAGAGGCAACGATCACCTGTGCCTGCGGCAACACGATCGTCACGCGTTCGACGGTAAAGACCATGAGCGTGAACACCAGCTCGGCCTGCCACCCCTATTATACCGGCCAGCAGACTCTGCTCGATACCGAGGGGCGCATCGACACCTTCCGCAAACGCTACGGCATGACCAAGAAGTAGCTGCCACATGATCGACCGCCAACGCATCGCCAAGGTGCTGGAGCGGCTTGCCGATCTGGAAAGCGCCCTTGGGGACCCCGCCGTACTTGCCAGTCCCAAGTTGCTCAAGGCCAAGGTCCGCGAACACGCCGCCTTGAAACGCCTGGAAGCGGACGTCAAGACCTACTTCCGTCTGCTGGACGAACGCGAGCAGAACCGCGCCCTGGCCGCCGACGAACAGGCCGGTGACGAGTTGCGCGCCTTGGCACGCGATGAACTGAACGCGTTGGAAAACGCCATTCCCGCGGCCGAACAGAACGTCCTGCTGGAACTGCTGCCTCCCGATCCCGCCGAAACGCGCAATGCCATCGTCGAGATCCGCGCCGGCACCGGCGGCGACGAGGCCGGCCTCTTCGCGGGCGACCTCTATCGCATGTACAGCCGCTACTGCGAAAGCCGCGGCTGGAAGGTCGCGGTGCTTGACGCCAACCCCGGAGAAATCGGCGGCTACAAAGAGATCGTTGCGCTGATCTCCGGGGAGCATGTCTACGGGACGCTGCGCTTCGAGAGCGGCACCCACCGCGTGCAACGCGTGCCGGCCACGGAGGCCCAGGGTCGCATTCACACCTCTGCGGCCACCGTGCTGGTGCTGCCCGAAGCCGAGCCCGAGGACGACATCGAGATTCCGGCCGAGGAGTTGCGCATAGACATCTTCTGCGCCGGCGGCCACGGCGGTCAGGGCGTCAACACCACCTATTCGGCCGTCCGCATCACCCACCTGCCGACAGGCCTGGTGGCACAGTGTCAGGACGAACGCTCCCAGCACCGCAACAAGGAAAAGGCCATGAACGTCCTGAAGTCGCGTCTGTTGGATCAGCGGCGCGCCGCGGACGAGGAGCGCCAGGGACGCAGCCGGCGCGATCTGGCCGGTTCCGGCGATCGCAGTCAGAAGATCCGCACCTACAACTTCCCTCAGAATCGACTGACCGACCATCGCATCAACTTGACCGTGCATAGTCTCAACCGCATTATGGAAGGCGATCTGGGCGACCTGCTGACCGCCTTACGCCAACACGATCAGAACCAACGGCTGGCCATCGAACTGGCCTGACCGGCGCGCGCCACGGCGCGCCGCCACGAAGCTCTCACGCATGTCCGCAACCGCATGGCAGTCCCTGGGCCCCTACCGCGGCGCGATCGCCGCCACGGTTCGTTGCGCCGCGCTGGAACGGGAACTGGCCGGTCTGTCGCGCCTTTCCGCCGGCGCGCGGAGCGACGTGCTGCATGCGGGCCGCCACCTGACGACGCGGCTGAGTCTGAGCGCCCCAGAGGGGGCGCTGGAAGTGGCGGTCAAGTGCTTCGGGCGGCAGTCGCTCTTCAAGGACCGTTGGGATGCGCGGTACGGCAGTCAGGCTGCGCGCGCCTTCGCGGCCGCCTGTTATCTCGCCGAACGCGGCATCGGCACGCCCCAGCCGGTGGCCTGCCTCGAACGCTGGGCCGGGTCACGACTGCTGGAGTGTTACCTGGTCACGCGCTACCTGGACAATACGGTCAGCTTCAAGGATGAACTCATCAGGTTGTTCGAGCACGAGCCGGAATGCGCCAGCTTCATGGCCCTGCTGGAAACGGTCGCGCATGCCGTCCGTCGCCTGCACGACGCCGGTTGCCGGCACCGCGACCTGGGCAACCAGAACATTCTGCTGGGACCTCCGCCCGCCACGCCCGAGCAGCGGCGCGAGGTCTATTTCATTGACCTCAACCGCGCGCGTTGCGGTCGCGCGCTGTCGTCGCGCGACCGCGCACGCGACCTCTCGCGCATCGCCCTGCCGTCGGATCTGCTGAGGGTTTTCTTCGGCATGTACTGGCAGGCGCCGCCGCCTCGCGCCTTCCGGCGTTGCGAGCGCCTGCACCGCGCGCTCTTCGCCGGGCACACGCTGACGCGTCGTTTGCGCCATCCGCTGCGACGTGACCGTGTTGCCGCCGCCGCGTCGCGCGTCCCGTCCGGCTATCCTGCCCCGCGCGAGCAATGGGTGTGGGACGCGCGTTCGGCCCAGCCGATCCCAACGCTCAGGCCGCACGACCGTTACCGGCACATTGCTCCCACGCAGTTGCCGTGGTTGCTGGCGGGCGCCATACCCGCGGCGCCCGCCGTCTATCGCCATTGGATGGCACTGCGCCGCGAAGCCTTCGCGACGCCCGTGCCGATCCACCGCGCCGTCGCCGTGGCCCTCAGCGGCGA
>JAQULY010000072.1 GCA_028718445.1 Kiritimatiellia bacterium | reverse complement strand
AGGATACCTCCCGGTGCGCCATGGCGCAGGTGGCCTTCCTGAGGAAACGCTGGGCCGAAGCGCGCGCCCATTTGGAGGCGCCTTTCTGGAGCAATGCGGAGGGCGATTTCGCCCCGTGGCTGCAGCGCCGCGAGGTGGATGTGGCCGAGGCCTTCGCGCTCTGGCGCCGCGGGAGACTGGAGGCGGCGTCGCTACTGCTGGTGGCCGCCTGCGAGGAGATGCCGCAATTCGGCATCGGCCGGTACGAGTTCGCCGGCAACACCGACGTGCTGTACTATCGCTGGCGGCTGGCCGCGCACGCCGGTCAGAGCCTGGTGGCCGACACGTTGAAGGCGCACATCCTGCGTCAGATGCCGCGGGCCGGTCTGGCGGATGCGGCTTATGCCTGGCGGCTGGCAAGGGAGACGGGCGATGTCAGCGCCGCCGCGCGGGAGGCCGAGTTAAGACAATGGAGTGCGCACGCCCGCGTGGATCGCGACAAGTACATGCCGTTACGGGAGGCGGTGATCCGCGCCGGCGGCGCGGAGGGACCCTCTGCCTGGTCGCGCCTGCGCGACGACACGCTGTGGACCCACCGCGCACGGTTCGAAATGGAAGTGCTGGCACCCCATTCCCATCGGTAGCCTCCCCGGCCTCGAAGGACATCGTGGCATGGCGCGGTGGCGGGATTACGCCAGCGTCCGCCACAGCTCGACGTTCTCCAACTTGGTGCGGATGGCGTTGGCGAAGCGGGCGGCGGTGGCGCCGTCCACAATGCGATGATCGGCCGACATGGTCATCTTCATCATGGTGCGCAGGCGGATCTCGCCCTTCACCGCCATCGGCTGTTCGCGCGCGCTCGAGACCGCCAGGATGGCCGCCTCGCCGGGATTGATGATGGCGCTGAAATTTTCCACGTCCAGCATGCCCATGTTGGAAACCGTGAAGCTGCTGCCGCTCATCTCGTCCGGCGTGAGCTTGCCCTGACGTGCCTTCTCGGCCAGCGCCTTGGCCTGATCGCGCAACTCCGCCAGCGTCAGCAACTGCGCGGCATGCACGACCGGCACCAGCAGTCCGTTGTCCACGCTGACCGCCACGCCCAGCTCGACGTCGCCGCGCCAGGAGACGGAGCGTCCGTCCGTGGTGCTGTTGACCACCGGGAACTCCTCCAGCGCGAGCACGACCGCTTCGAGAATGAAGTCATTGACGCTGTAGACGAGGCCGCGCGCCTTGAGATCGGCGCGCAGCTTCATCAGCTCAGTCATATCCGCGGCCACCGTCACGTAGAAGTGCGGGATGGTCTGCTTGCTTTCCACAAGGCGTCGCGCAATCACCTGGCGCATGCGCGAGAGCGCCTGCGGTTTGCGGCGCGCGGCGCGCTCGATGTCCGCCACCATGATGCGGCCGTGGTCGCCGGTGCCGCGCACGCTCAGCAGGTCAACCGCCTGCTCCTGCGCCATCCGTTTGGCGGCGGGCGAGACCAGCAGTTTGTCGTAACCGTGGGCGGCCAGGTGGGCTCGCAGGTCCTGCTCGACGATGCGCCCGTTAGGGCCGCTGCCGCGCACTCTGGCGGGGTCAATGGCGCAATCGTGCGCCAACGCCTTGGCGCGCGGCGAGATGACCAGGCGCGAGGGCGCCTGCGACGCCGGCGGCGGTGCGGCAGGGGTCAGGGGGCGGGGTTCAGGGGTCATGGCGGCGGCAGGGGGTGGCGTTCGCGCGGCATCGCCTGGAGTTGCCTGGAGTTGCCTGGACTCGCCCCTGGCGGACGGTGCCGGTGCGGCAGGCTTGGGTGCCGCCGCCGGTGGCGGCGGTGGGGCGTCGGGTGCCTTCTCGCCGGCGGCGCCGATGTAACCGACCACCGTGTTGACGGGTACGGTGACACCTTCCTTGACTACGATCTTGATGAGCGTGCCCTCGAAGAAACTCTCGACCTCCAGGTTGGCCTTGTCGGTCTCGATCTCGAAGAGGATATCGCCCTTGGCGACGGCGTCGCCTTCTTGCTTGAGCCACTTGACGATGGCGCCTTCCTCCATCGTCTGCCCCAGTTTCGGGAATATGACGGTCTGTGCCATTAGAGGATCTCCTTGCAGGCGGTGACGATACTGGCGACGTTGGGCAGGAAGGCCGCTTCCAGGCATTGCGCCTGCGGCGCGATGCCGTCCTTGGCGCCCACGCGCAGCACCGGCGCGTCGAGGAAGTCAAAGGCCTCGGCCATGATACGTGAGGCCACTTCGCCGGTAAAGCTGCCGATATTGACGGCCTGGCTCACTACCACGCAGCGGCCGGTCTTGCGGACGGAGGTCAGCACCGTCTCCATGTCGAGCGGCACCAGCGAGCGCAGGTCCACGACCTCGGCGGACTTGCCGGCGGCAGCGAGCTGCTCGGCGGCCTTGAGGCAGTCGAACAGCGCCGGGCCCCAGGTCACGATGGTGACGTCCGTGCCGGCGCGTTTGACGTCGGCCACGCCGAGCGGGACGAGGTATTCGCCCTCGGGGACGGCGCCCTTCATGTTGTAGAGCAGTTGCGACTCCACGAACATGATCGGATTGTTGTCGCGGATGGCGGACTTGAGCATGCCCTTGGCATCGGCCGCCGTGGCGGGATAGACCACGTAGAGTCCTGGAATATGGGCGAAGACGGACTCGAGCGTCTGCGAGTGCTGTCCGCCATAGCCTTTGCCGCCGCCGACGCTGGCGCGGTAGACCAGCGGCACCTCGACGGTCGCGCCGGACATGTAGTGCCATTTGCCGGCCTGGTTGGCGATCTGGTCGGAAGCCATCAGAGCGAAGTCCATGTACATCAGCTCGACCACCGGACGCATGCCGGTCATGGCGGCACCGACGGCGGTGCCACAGATGGCGGCCTCGGAGATGGGTGAGTTGAAGACGCGCTGGCGTCCGAAGGCGTCAATCAGGCCCTTGGTGACCTTGAATGCGCCGCCGTACTCGGCGATATCCTCGCCGTAGAGCACGACGCGGCTGTCGCGCAGCATCTCTTCGATCAGCGCCTGCTTGATGGCATCCTTGTAGGTGAGTTGTCCGTCGGTGCGCTTGATGGCGGGCGGGCTGGTCAAGGTGGCGACCTTGGCGGCGGACTCCGGCACGCTTTCCGCGCGCGTATCCGTGTACATGTACTTGATCACGTCGCGCGGATCGGGATCGGCGGCGGCGGCGGCGCGGGCGGCGGCGCGGGCATTGCGATCGGCGACCTTTTCCTTGAGGGCCGCCAGCTTCTTGGCGTTGAGCGCGCCGGCATCGAGTAACTGCTGCTCGAAAAGCGCCAGCGGGTCAACGTTCTTCCAGGCGGTCTCCTCCTCCTTGGTGCGGTATTCGTTGCGCGGGTCGCTGAGGGAGTGGCCGTAGTAGCGGTAAGTGTCGAACTCCAGCAGCACGGGACCCTCGCCCTGGCGGCATTTGGCCGCGGCGCGGCGCATGGCGTCGAGACAAGCGAGCACGTTCATGCCGTTGACCACCTCGGCATTGAGGTTGTTGTCGGCGAAACCAGCGGCGCGGCGGGCCATGCTGCCGACGCCCGTGACCTCGCCGTCGGCGCGGCCGGTCATGCCGTAGTGGTTGTTGATCAGGGCATAGACGATCGGCAGGCCGGCGGCGTGTTCGCCGGCGTAACGACGGTCGGTGAACTGGCCCATGGCGGCCCAGTTGAGCGATTCCAGCACGACGCCATTGGAGTAAGCGCCGTCGCCGGCGAAGCAGCAGGTGACTTTGCCGTTGCCGAAGTAGCGCGCGCTCATGGCGGCGCCGGTGGCGATCGGCACGCCACCACCGACGATGGCGTTGGCGCCCAGATGGCCGACGCGGAAGTCGGCGATGTGCATGCCGCCGCCGCGGCCCTTGCAGTAGCCGTCTTCCTTGCCGAAGAGTTCGGCGATGGCGCGGTAGACGTGATCCTCCAGGCCTTCCTCGATCAGCTCCTTGAGCTTGTCGCTCTTGGCCCCGGGCAGGCGCCGGCGCAGTTCCTCGACGCTCATGCCGCGGATGGCGGCGCAACCCTTGGCGAGCGAATCGCCGTGACCGCGGTGGGTGGAGGTGATGTTGTCGTCGTAGCGCATGCCGGCGCAGCAACCGACGGCAGTGGCCTCCTGGCCGATCGAGACGTGCGTTGGGCCACGGTAGTCGTAGCCGGCGCAGGCGGGGTAGGCGCCGGTGCGCAGCTTGACGATCATCTCTTCAAACTCGCGGATTGTCAGCATGTCTTCATAGAGTTCCACCGCCTGCTGGGCGGTCAGATTGCCCGCCGCGATCTCGGCCTTGAGATCCTGGTTGTAGGTGTAGGCGGGGATCTTGCCGCACGAAATGTTGTGCGGTTTGAAGGATGGCGTGAGGGTGCTTAGGTAGTTGCTCATGGTTTGGTGGTTTATGTGTAATGTATACAGGGTTCAGGATTCAGGGGGTGACGAGGACCTCCACGCCGGCCTGGCGGAAGGCGTCCAGTTCCGCCGTCGGGGCGGCGGCATCGGTGATTAGCACTGAGATCTGCGCGGCTTCGCCGAAACGCACGAAGCTGGGCTTGCCGAACTTGGAGCTATCCGCGAGCAGCGCCACGCGATGAGCGCGCCGCATGACCAGTTCCTTGGTGAAAGCCTCGTTTGGATCGGTGGTGGTCAGACCGTCGGCGGCGGAGACGCCGATCGTGCCCATGCAGGCCAGATCCAACTGCACCCGTTCCAACACCGGGCCGCTCAGCGGGCCCACGAAGGTCTGGCTGATGCGGCGGCACTCGCCGCCGACCAGGATCATGCGCGGTCCCTGTCCGCTGAAGAGGTGCGCCACGCGCAGCGAGTTGGTCACAACGGTCAACTGCGGCATTGGCAACAGCAATCGTGCCAGGGCCAGCACGGTGCTGCCGCCATCGAGAAAGACGGTGTCGGTGGGGTGTACCAGCTTCGCGGCCGCCTCCGCGATAGCCTGCTTCTCCGCCGCCGCAATGGCGGTCTTGTCGTCGAACAGCGGCTCGTCCAAGGTATCGCCGACACCCACCGCGCCGCCATGGACACGGCGCAGGCGTCCCTGCTGCTCGAGTGCGAGCAAGTCACGCCGCACGGTGGCGGTGGAGACCTGCAGCCAGGCCGCCAACTCCTCCACGCGGACGACATGCTGCTCCTGCAGGCGCGCACGGATGCGTTCCTGCCGCTCGATGGCCAGATTCGGTATGACCTCGTTTGTCATCTTCGCGCACAAAAACTCGAAAACGATCACATTGTTGCACATATGCGCGCATGTGCGCAAGGGCAAAGTAAGATGACCTCGTGACTTCGTGACGCCTTGACGCCGGCGTCATGAGGTCATCGAGTCACGAGGTCGTTTCCGCAGTGTCCGCCATAGGTCTCAGGCCCTTGCATTGAGGGTAGGCGCTGCAACCCCAGAATGGGCCGCGACGAGAGGAGCGCTTTTTCATGGCAGCGCCGCATTCAGGGCACGTCGGCGCGCCCGGTTCGCTACGCACTTCCATGCGGGCGTTGGCCATCTTCTCCCGAATACCTCCGTTCGCGATGAAGGCGCTTTCCAGTTGGGTCAGTTGCCGGCCCAGCAAACCGGTGGCGCGCTGAATCAGGACGATCAGTGCATTTGCCGCGGCGATGTCATCTCGGTCCTCCAGCCATGGGTCGAACTTCTTTTTCTCCCGGAGCAGATACGTCCAGTAGTCGTGCAGCAGGTCGTCGCTGTGCTGGAACTCGGCCAGCATGATCGTCAGAACCGCCTTGTGGTCGGCAGCGTGTATGCTCCAGGGGATGCTACCCTTCTGGACCAGGTAATCTTCCAGGTCGCCTTGCAGTTCGGTCAGGCTGGCCTTGGCGACGTCGGTGAGCTTGATCCCGGTCTCCGAGGACGTCTTGGCCCGTTCGCTGCCTTCAATGATGTTCTGCTTGCCTGATCGCGACGCCCCGATCATCTGCCCGAGTGTCTTGCCGAGAGGATCGTCCTTCCAGGGCAGATAGCGCTTGCAGAAACTGATTGTCCCAAGGTGAATGATGGTGGCAAAGTTGAAGGAATGCAGTTTGCGGTATCCTCCACTGTGGTTGTAGATCGTGCTCACGGGGTGTCTCCTTTGTTTTTTTTGACCTCGTGACTTCGTGACTTCTTGACGCCGGCGTCACGAAGTCATCGAGTCACGGGGTCACAATTGCACGGCCTGCCGGCGATGAAGATCACCGTGCCGGGGATGGCGCGCAGTTCGCCGTCCTCTTCAGCCCAGGCTTTGCTGGTGTAGGGGGCCTCGATGCCGGGCGCCACGGCGGGCGGCTCAAGCAGGTTGCGCACCTCCAGACCCGCCTGCCGCAGCCAGGCGAACCAGCTCGACAAGGGATAGGCGCGCGAGATTACGCGGACGCGGCCGCGCGCCGTGCGCACGTCGTCCGGCGGCTCGAAGTAGTGGCGCAGGAAGAGCCCCATGCCGTCGGGTCTGCCCCTGGCGTCCGTGCTTTCGACCCACTCGCCGTTGTACAGCGGGTGCACGGTCGAGATCATCAGCGTGCCGCCGGGGACGAGCCGGCGGGCGGCATGTCCGATGATCGTGGCCGGATCGTCCACGAACTCGAGCGCGTGAGAACTATGCACGAGGTCAAACTTGCCGTGCAGGCGCTGGTGGCAGCGTTCAAGCGGCGCCCGCCTGAAGGCAATCCGCACGCCGGCAGTGCGCGCCAGCCGGCGGGCATGACGCAACTGTGCGGCGGAAACGTCAACAGCCGTGCAGGCGACGCCCCGACGCGCCAGCCAGATGCTGTTCTGGGCGGCGCCGCACCCCAGTTCCAAAGCCTTGTGGCTGGCGCCGAGAGTCGGAAGCAACTGCAGCTCTTTTTCGCCGGGAATCTGCGGCCCATAGTGAAAATCGTCCAACGCGATGCGCGTACGGCGCTGGTAGGTGTCGGCCAGTTCGTTCCAGTAGCGACGGTGCAGCGCGATGGCGGAGAAGGCCATGGGTGGGAGTTCGGTTCTTCAGGCCTCCGGCGCGTCCGAAACCGTCTCGGCGGAACGCGCCGGTGTGGCTTTGAATGCCGGAAACTCGGCGGGCAGGCTGAGCGTGCCGTTGAAGAACTCTATCAGATGACCCTTCTCGACCAGCCAGTTGATTTGAGAGGAGAGATGCGCCTGCGCCGCGACATCGCCACCCGGCGTCAACGCCGCGATCAGCGTCTGCCGCGCGCAGGAGGGGTTTTCGGCAATGAAACCAATGACCTGGCGCACCTCGGAGACCGCGTGCGTGGCATCGAGGGACACGGGCGCGTGCGCCATCACGAACTCGGGGCCGCGGGCATCGCCGGTGCGGAACAAGTGCAGGCCGCGATGCCGGAAGGCGCCGCGCAGCGCGAAGAAAAGCGAGCCTGGTCGGCGCCCCTCGTCGGCGCGCACATTTCTGATGGCCGCTGCCAGGCGCCGGTTGGGAGCCTGCTGCGTGGCCGCCGCGGGACAGACCAGATGGCGGGCGCTGCCGATCTGCTGCGGCACGAATTCGCGCGCGAACTGCAGTTCGGCGGCATGCCGTTCGATCGCCGGCGCGGGAGCCGGTGGCGTTGCCGGCGCCGCGTTCGCCGCCGCCTCCCCAGTCTCAGCCGCCTCCCCGGTCTCAGCCGCCTCCCCGGTCTCATCCGCCGCTGCCGTCTCCTCCGTCCCGGCCGTCTTGCGCCGGTAGAGCTTACGCCGCTTGTTAGCTTCGCGCCATTGCTCCACGACCGCCGGATCGCGCACCATCTCGATGCGGCCGCGATACTCCTCTTCGCTCAGGTGCGAATAACGCGTGCGCAGCATCTCCTGAACACGCAAGCCAAAGCTGTGGTGGTTGGGAGGCCCCAGCAGTTCGCCGCTCAGACCGCAGCGCGCGACGCAGGCGAAGTTGCCGCCAGGCGCATCGCCCTCAACCTCCTCCACATCGTAGAAGTCCTCCAAGTGACGGCGCAGCAGGTGCTCGCGCACCTCCTCTTCGCTGAGCGCGGGCATGCCGCATACGCGGCACTGAAAGAGCGGCGGCGCGTCGGCGGCCTCCTTGAGCGGCTCGATTCTGACGAGCATGGCGGCATCGTTTGCCAGGAAAAGACGCACGACTTCACGCATCGGGTAGGCGCGTCGGGAAGTCTGGATGCGCCGGATAATGGCGTTCAACGCCTTCTGTTCGGGCAGCAGCTTGATCTCAATCGGCAGGGGCGCGGACTCATGCCGCGGCGTGGCGTCCGGTTCGGGGCGCGCGGCCGGCCTGAAGGCGGGCCGTTGACCGCGGCGATCACCGCCGGGTCCCTCGCGTCGCGGTCCGCGGCTATCGAAGTCCCGGCGCGGACGCGCGCCGCGATCTTCTCCGCCTGGCCAACCCGCGCCGTGGCGCGCAGCCCCAGGACCGCGCCTATCGCGGCGTTCCTCAGGCTGCGCCGCCTCCGCAACGTGGCGCGTGGCATCGGGAGCTTGCCGCGCCCAACTGGGCGCGAAGACAAGCGTCAGGTCCGGCAGTTGCTCTCCGGTGGCTTCGGCTTCATCAGGCTGTCTGTGATCGTCACCGCTCATGGGGCGATATGGTAACGATTGCGGCTGGCGCCGGTCAATCATGGAGGTATGGTCATGGAGTCAGCCAGCGTGTCGTGACCGCCAGCAACTCCTCGGTCCACTCCAGTCCGTAAAAGCTGTGTCCGGCGTGCGGAATGGTTTCCATGCGGTGGGCGATGCCGTGTTCCCGGCAGAAGCGCTCGTAGGCGCGGGCTGCGGCCGGCGCCGCGGGATCCGAGCCGCCATACACGAAGAGCATCGGGCCGCGGAACGAGCGGAAGCGCGCCAACACCGCATCTTCGGCGCGCGCCTCGGCGGGCGAACGCGTCTCGTGCTCGACCAGCGCCTTACCCACCATGCGTGTCTGCACTTGGCCGCGCCAGAGTTTGCGCCAGGTCTCTGGGCGCGCGAGTTTGCGTCCGTAGGAGCGCATGGCCGACAGCGTCTTGTGGAGATTGGTTTTTCGTGCGCGCAGGCTGCCCATGGCCTCGGCGGACCACAGCACCAGGCGTCCCGCCTGCGGCGCCCGGGTGGCGGCGGCAATGGCCACTTTGCAGCCCGAGCAGATGGCGACCAGCGTTATGGGTGCGCCGGCCGGCAGGCGCGCCGCCAGCCAGTGGATGGCCGTGACGGCGTCTTCCGTCATGTCGCCGATGGTGGCGGCCGGCGCCTCGCCGTCGCTTTCGCCCCGTCCCCGGAAGTCGAAACGCAGACAGGCCAGCCCCGTCACCGCCAACTGGCGCGCAAACAGCGTGAACAGCCGGTGCGGCCCCTGACGGTCCCCCGACCAGCCGCCAAGGAAGACCACGCCGCCGTACGCCGCGTCCATGCCGGCGATGGGCCGATGCAGCATGGCGCACAGCGCCTGCCCGTCCAGCGGGATGGCGACGGCGGCTTCAGCATGCGTTTCAGCGGCATTGAATTCCGCCAGCAGCGCGGCTCGCGAGGCGGGCTCGAAATTCGTCTTTCCGGCTAGCGGCAGCGTCTGCCGCACCCAGGCGGCCGAAGCCTCGGCGAGCGGTCGCGTGTCCACCTGACCCACGCTGTTCCAGAAGGGCGCCAGGCGGATGGCGCTGATCCGCAGCGCCGGAGCCACGGCGGCCAGCGCCTCGCCGGCCCGCGCGTCCGGTCCGGTTACCAGCGCCAGGCCGCGACCCGCGAAAGGGACCAGGCGCAGTTCGCGCAACTGCGCCTGCAGGCGCGCGCCGGCGGCGAAGCCATCCACGTCAACCTGTCCGCCGTGGCGCCACTCCGCCTCGATCGTGGCGCGACTGATGCGCGCGCGGCCATAAGCGAGCATCTCGTTGACCATGCGGCGCTGCAGCAACTGGCGCAGGAAGTCCTCGCCGCAAACGGGCTCCCACAGCAACAGCGCGTCAGGGGCCGCGGCCGAAGCGGCATTCAGTGCCAACAGCGCGCCGACGCGCACGCCCATCCAGATCTGCGGCACGGCCGGCAGACGCTCGCGCAGCCAGGCCGCAGCGGTCCGGATGTCGGCCAGCCAGTCCTCGGGCGCAAAATCCTCGAAGCGGCCGGAGGCATCTCCGCAACCGCGGTAGTCAATGCGCAAGACGGCACAGTCGCACTCGCGCGCCAGCAGCCGCGCGGCGTCCACCATGGCGCGTTGACTGGATTTGCGTTCCTCCACCAGCGGCGGGCAGACCAGCACGGCAGCGCGTACGCTGTCCCGCGGCGGCAGGCTCAGCCAGGCGTAAAACCCTCCCTGGCCCGTCAGGATATGTCCGTGGCGTTCGTTCCGCGCGTAAGCCATACAGGCATCATCGCCCATCCGACGGCCGTATGGCAACCCGTTTTACAGTCGCCAGGGCGCGGTCGTTGTGATACTATTATCAATTCTGTGGCGAAGTGTGTGTGCCGGCGTGCCATCATGGAGATGAGGGCATGGGAATCATTACGAGCACCGGCTTCTTGTGGGCGATGCTGATCGCCGGGGTGTTGCTGACCAGCCTGATGCTGCCGGGAACCTGGTTGGTTCTGGCGGCTGCAGGTATAGTCGAGTGGCTGGCGCAGAGACCGATAGACCCCTTAACGGTGGGGATTCTCTGCGTTTGCGCCGCGATTGGCGAGGGTACGTATTACTTTACGCCGCCTGCGTGGCGCGGCACGATCCAGGGCGACCGCGCCATTGGCAGGTGTACCACAGCGGGCGCGTGCCTGGGCGGTCTGGCGGGAGTGGTCACGGCATGGTCGCTATGCGCGGGAGTGGCGATCGGCGGCGCCGCGGCCGCCTGGTTTTGCGTCTATCGCCGGGAACGCGAACGTGCCTGGGCAGATGATGACGATGCGAACCGGCGGCTAACGCTTGGCGGCATCGTGAAGCGCATCGCCACGCCCTGGTTGCGCGTCTGCGCCGCTACGGGCCTGGGCCTTTGGGGCGCGCGCCGGCTGCTCGGTCCGCTGTTCGACTAAGGCTTCCAGCGCCGGTGCATCCAGAGATACTGCCCCGGGTGCTCGCGGATGGCGTCTTCGAGTCGTTTGGCCAGGTCGCGCGTAATACGGAGCACGTCGGCATCGCGATCGCCGGATGTCGGGTACACCAGGGGTTCCGAGAGTATGAAGCGATAGCGCAGAACGCCTTCGCGAACGCTGTAGCCGAAGAGTATCGGCGCTTCGGTCAGCAGGTGCAGCACGGCCGGCGTCGTATAGGTCCGGGCCGGACGCCCGAAGAAGTCTATCGGCACGCTGTTGTCACGGGCATGCTGGTCGGTCAGCAGGGCCAGGATGCGCCCGCGCCGCAACGCCCGCACCAGTTGCATCGGGTTGGCGGTGTGTTTGTCCACGGTCACGAAGTCGCCGCGCATCTGGCGGCTTTCGAGCAGCGCTTGCACGCGCGGATTGTTCATCGCGCGCGCCACGCCGGTCAGCGGCTTGAAGCGCGCCAGCACCTGTGCGCCGATTTCCCAGTTGCCGAGATGTCCGCTGACCATGATGAGCCCCCGGCCGGGTGTCTCCAGCAGCGCGCGCGTGGCCGGCGGCATCTCCAACGTCAATGACTCCTGCCACGCATCCGAGTTGAGCCGTTTGGGAGCGTGGAAAGACTCGACGATCACGCAGGCCAGATGGCGGAAGGATGCTCTGGCCAGACGGCGCGCCTCCGCCGGCGACACGGCCACGCCGCTCTGCCGCAGGTTGGCGAGCGCGATGCGCCGGCGCTTGCCGAGCAGCCGAAAGCCCAGTTCCGCCAGCGCGCCGGCCACACGGCAGGCCGTGGCGGGATCGCAGTGCTCGATCAACGCCAGTCCCAAACGGGCGGCCTGGTATTCGCAGGCGTGTTGCAGGCGCGAACTCATGCGGATGAGATGCGGGAACCGGCGCGGACCGCCATCAGTGCAGCGTGGGCGTCAGCTTCTCGACGCCTCCCATGTATGGCACGATGGCTGGAGGCAGCACGATCGTGCCGTTCGCCTGCTGACACTGTTCCAGGATTGCGATCATCAGGCGCGGCAACGCCACGCCGGAACCGTTGAGCGTGTGCACGAAGTGCGCCTTGCCGTCGGCATCGCGGTAGCGGATATTGGCGCGGCGCGCCTGGAAGTCCTCGAAGTTGCTGCAGGACGAGACCTCCAGCCAGCCTTTCTGGCCTGGCGCCCATAACTCGATGTCGTAGCACTTGGCGGCGGCAAAGCTGATGTCGCCGGAGCAAAGCTCGATCACGCGGTAGTGCAGGCCCAGCCCCTTGAGCACATCCTCGGCGTGTTTGACCAGTAGTTCCAGTTCGGCGTAGGAGGTGTCGGGATGGACAAACCGCACCATTTCAACCTTGTCGAACTGATGCACGCGCAGGATGCCGCGCGTCACCTTGCCGGCCGAGCCCGCCTCGCGACGGAAACAGGGCGTATAGGCCGTCAGGCAGACCGGCAGCGTACGGTCAATAATCTCGTCGCGGTAATAGTTCGTGACCGGAACCTCGGCGGTCGGGATCAGCCAGAGGTCGTCACGCTCGCAACGGTACATGTCGTCGGCCATCTTTGGCAACTGGCCGGTGCCGCGCATGGCGTCGCTGTTCACCACGAAGGGCGGCAGCATCTCGGTATAGCCGTGTTGTTTCGTGTGCATGTCGAGCATGTACTGGATCAGGGCGCGCTGCAGCCGCGCGCCGGCGGCCAGCAACAGCGGAAAGCCGCTGCCGGTCATGCGCGTGGCGCGCGCAAAGTCGAAGATCCCGAGCGCTTCTCCCAGGGCCACATGGTCGCGGGGGGTGAAGGTCAGCTCGTGCGGCTCGCCGACGACGCGCACGACGCGGTTGGCACTGGCATCCGGTCCGGTCGGTATGGTCGAGGAAGGGATGTTGGGCAAGCTCAGCAGTAGCGTATGCAGCCTTTCGTCCAGTTCGCGCACCTGCGTGTCCATGCCTGCAATCGTTTCGCCCACGGCACGCATTTCGGCCTGCATGGCGGAGGTGTCCTGACCGTTCTTGCGCTTGGTGCCGATGTCCTTAGAGATCAGGTTGCGGCGGTTCTTGAGATCCTCCGCCTGGGTGATCAGCGAGCGGCGCTGGCGGTCGCAGTCCAGCAGTTCCTCGACCGGAGCGGGATCGAGGCCGCGCCGGCGCAGGCCGTCGCGCAGTTCGTCAGGGATGTCGCGGATTCGCTTGATGTCCAACATGGCAAACGCCTCAGCAGTCTTGCGAGCACGGAGGTCTCTGTGCATCCGCCGCGATCGACTTGCCGGCATGCTACTCCACCTGCCGCGCGCTGACAAGGCTGACGGGAGCAGCCGAATGGCCTTGGCGGATCCGGGAAAGCGGGAGCGATGCCCGCATCAGGGAGGCGTTCCTGGACTCGATTCCGCGTCATGTCCGCCTCGATCTTGCTTTCTGCTGGGAGGACATCTGCTACAACGCCGGCCCGATCATCAGTCCCGATGCCTTCCGCAAGGTGGTCCTGCCGCGGATGCAGCGGGTGACCGCCCGCCTGCGGGAGCAGCTCGGGTGCCGTTACGTCGGCGTGGACTGCGATGGCAATTTTTTAGCCTTGCTGGACGGATGGATCGAGGCCGGCGTCAATGTGCTTTCCCCATGCGAAGTGGATGCCGGCATGCACGTTCTGAAGTTGCAGGCGCAATACGGCGACCGGTGCTGTTTCTTTGGCGGCATCCAGAAGAAGGCCCTGATCGAGAGTCCCGCGGCCATTGACGCGGAACTGCACCGCGTCCTGCCGGCCGTGTGCCGGGGCGGCTACATTCCGCACCTGGATCACTCCTGCCCGGCCAACGTGCCATTCGAGAATTACAAGTACTACGTGCGTCGGAAGAGAGAGGTTCTCGGGTGTGTGGCGGTGGGGCAATGACCCCGTCAATTTACCCCAGGAAAAATTTTCATGAAACTAGTTGACGGAGCCTGCGTTCAGGAAGTACTATTGTTCCGAACTAGGCATAGGGTCTCTCTCACTCGGGGGGGACTTTTTGAAAAACGTTGGAGTACGGGAGTACTTACATAATGAAATTAAGCAAGATTGCCAAGACGGGTTTGATCCTAGCTCTTGGCGTTATGGCAGGGGGAGTGTTTGCCGCGCGTAATGATGCTAATACCATTCCGTTCGGCGAAAACTTCGAAGGTACTGCAGGTGGCCTGTGGGCCGACGGCGTAGCCAGCATGGCCACAACCAATGGCTGGTACTCTGGTCCGAACGACGCGTCGTACGTCACGAACATGACGTACACGTATTCGCCGGTGACGGGCGTGTCGTATCCGCTGACGAACTCGGCACATTCGCGCGTGCTGCGCCTGAACACCGAGGGCGATACGTTGACGAACGATGTGGCCAACGGCACTTTCACTGGGGGTACCATCTGGTTGGACACGATGGTGCAATTCGTCCCCAGCGAGGACCTGCCGACCACACTTACGAATGATAATACCATTAAGGCCGCTGTGTTGGCATATGCCTCGGAAACCAGCACGAACCTGGTTGTATATCATGGAACATACGCCGCAGGCGTGGGCGCATCGAACAGAACATTCACCACTACCTCCAAGGTCATCGATCCCGGCGCGTGGTACCGTTTGACCGTGGCAATGGCCGGCGTGACCAGCGATAATACCTGGGAGGCTTTCCAGGTGCGTGTGGACGGAGTCCTGCTCACCAACAGTGCAGCCTATGGAGATGACTGGAATGACGTGTTCACGACCACCGGTCCCAGCGCAAATGGCACTTGGTTCCTGACGGCTGGCCGTGGCATCGGAGGAAATTCGGGTGCCCCCACCGAGATTCAGTCTCTCGGCTTCCAGGGCACGGGCTACCTTGACGATCTGGTCGTCACGAATGCGGATCCGTTCTACGTGGCGCCGCCCCTGGGGGAGAACTTCCTGATCACGCAGGTCATTGGCGCGCACGGCGGGGCCGACCCGGATGAGACGTCTATCACCATTGCCGCGGGTGGCACCACCACCATCGTCTACACAGCCGCTCAGTGGTATCGCATCGCGGCGCTGGACGTCAATGGCACGCCTGTGGCTGAAGCCGCCGGCACCAACGAGTACGCCTGGACGATCGCCAATGCCGATAAGAATTACAGCAACAACGTGTCATTCAAGGCCCTCGGTAGCTACAGCAACGCATACGAGACTTGGTTCATCGCCAACGGGTGGACTGAGGCGGAGATTGCCGCAGGCGACACCGACGGCATACCGCTCGATACCGAGTACCTGCTGAACACGGACCCGACCGACAA
>JAQULY010000071.1 GCA_028718445.1 Kiritimatiellia bacterium | reverse complement strand
GCCAGTATCCAAGCCTGCGGGTCGATGCCGGCGTCGCTGCGCACCAACCAGTCGCGCAGGCGTCGCGCGCCGCCATCCGCCGGGGCCACGTTCATCAAACGGCAGTCGTAGATGAGCTGCTCCAGGTAGCAGGTTGGCGCCATGCCTCCCAACAGCTTGAGATGCTGCACGGACTCGTTGCTCCAGGTATCGCAGCAGGCGGCGGCGATGTTGCCGACGGGACTGAGATGAGCGCACGCCGCGGTCTTGCCCTCCATGGCCATGGGATAGCCGGTGATGGCCTTGAGGAAGACGTTTTCGTAGCCGCAGTCCTTGCCGGGCCCCATGGCGCCGCACTCGTAGGCCACGAGCGAACGTACGGCCGTGATGGCGCGGACCACGGCCGCGAAGGTGCGCGGAATGTAACTGCGCTCGGCCAGCACCATGGCGGTGTTGCCGAACCCGCAGGCCGTGTCGCCGGCACTGATGACCCCGCGCCGCGTGGCGATCTTGCCGATCTCGGTCCAGAGAAAGCGCATGTCGCGCACGCCCAAGACGCAGAGCGAGAAGATCACGGAGGGGAGGTCGCAATTGGTCAACGCCTCGTCGTGCGTCTCCTTGCCGCCGACCGACTCGATACTCAACAATTCCGCGCCGGCGGCGGCCGCGCCGTCGAACACCTCAAGCATGTGCTCCAGATGCTGGCCATGGCGCATCATGGGCGGGCGGTCCATTTCGCGCAGGTCGTTGGGCGTGATGCGCAACGTACTGCGCAGTCCGTGCTTGTCGGCCGCCTCGCGCAACCCGTCCAACAGTATGCGGGTGATCTCGACGCCCCAGGCGGGGTGCTCGCACATGGGCGGAAGCGTTTCGAACTCGATGACCAGGCCGGGGGTCTCCAGATGCACCGCGCGCGCGGTGGCACCGTTGATGATATCGCCGTAAATACGCCTGATTTCAGGCATGGTCGCTGCATCGACACTCATCGGAGGAAGCGTGAAATTAAGTTCCGGGTAAACCGTGCCGTCCCCCAGGACCATGCCGGACCGCAGTTGCAGCGGGTACTTGGCGCGTCCATAGAGCAAATCGCGTGAGTTCTTATAGACGAGGCGCGAGTAGCTTTTCATGTCTAACTTCCCATTCCCGTTATCGCAGCGTAACTCCAGGCAAAGGACATTTGCCATCGTCCATTTCCTGATTTTGCGTCAGCCAATGGCGTACGGAATTGAAAACGTGAGATTGATGTAGGGCAAACACAGCGAAAATCGGACTGCCATGGTCAGACTTGAGAACCAGAAGACAGCTGCGGCGAGGGTGCGTGGTGCGGTGCAGTTGGTCGTATGACACGACCTTGGCGAGTTCGGTTTGCTGGAGCGAGGTACCATCTGACGAGGCTGGGAACGGGCGCGCGGCGTTGTTCCTGGCTCCGCAGGACTACGCACGGTTTATGGCGCAGTTGGAGGCTGCGCTGGATGTGGACGGGGTGATGTTGTATGCGTATGTGCCGAAGTGGAGGTGGCCACGGCGGAGACGCTGTCCGGCAGCGCGCGCGGCGAGGGCGGTTTCGGCTCCACGGGGGGTGGGCCGGCGATTGGGCAGGCAGGCCGTAGATCATGGGCCAGGCTGCGAAGCAGGAGAAGACGACCGGGGACACTCACGGCAAAGGTTGTGCATGTCTACGAACGGAACGGCGCAGCATTTGCCATTTTCAGCGACGCTCATATTGACGCCTCCACGCCGCCTCAGATACAGTCCCTCCCACGAAAACGCTTCTGTAGGCCTGTCCCGGCGGGCATTTGCCCGCGCCACCCGAAAAGCGATTTCCTAACACTCGATGAAAAAAAAAGACTCGGTAAAGGGCGATTTGGCAAAGGCCAGCACGGGCGCCGCGCAGCCATCTGATGCAGGGCTCGCAGGCATATCTCCCTCCGCGGCCGATCGGTTCCGTATCCCGTTTGTGGACTATTCCGCCATGCGGTTGCAGCCTGGCGTAAGGCATACGCCGCGTTGGCTGCAGGAGCAAGGCTTGTGTCTCGCAGGGTGTTGGGAAACCCTTGCCATGCGCCGTGCCGCCGGGATTGCCACGACATCGGAACTGAAAGACCACGCCTTCGAGCACAGTCAGGCCTTTATCGATGACGTCAAGAAACTGGGCTGCAACGCGATCGTCGTTCCGTACGACTGCGGGTTTGGGGAGGCTGCCAACGAGGAGGAAGTCCAACAGAGCCGGGCCTTCATCAAACGGGCGCATGGCTGCGGCCTGCGCGTGGGCGTCTATTTCCGGTGTGACAACGTATGGCCGGAAACATTGAGTGAAGCCGAGCACTATGAACTCAAGGGCGGTTTGCAGGTAGATCAGAACGGACATTCGATCAAATGGTTCGGCGGCGGTTGGGGGTCCAGCGGGCAGCTCGTATGCTATCATCACCAAGGAACCCTCGCACGGCTTCAGCGCCACATCCGTCGCGCGATCGTCGAGCTTGAGGTGGATATGCTCCATCTGGACGGCATGATCGTGGGTGGCTTCGAAGGCGCGGGCGCCTGCCGCTGCCCGAAATGCATCGAGGATTTTCGCGCTTTCCTTATCCGCCGCTACGGTCTGGGTGGAGAACCGGCGGCGACCCGATTCGGTCATGCCTCCATGGATCGCGTCTTGCCGCCGTCGGACTACCCGCGCGGTGTGCCTTATGACACCGGACCGGCGAATCCGCATTGGTGCGAGTGGACCGCCTTCCGCTGCGAATGGACCTCTCGGATCCTAGCTGAAGTGGCGGCGCTGGCTCGGGAGCTCAATCCCGAGGTAGTCATCGAAATCAATAACGCCCTTCCGGCGGTTCGCGAAAATGTTGCGCTCTTCATGGGTACCGACGTGTTGGGCATTGGCCACTATACCGACGCAAGCTGGGCGGAGGACGGGTACGCGCCAAAACTGCTGGGCGACGGGAAGCTGATTCAACGGGTGCGGCAGTTCAAATTGTGCCGTGCCGTCAAGACCTTCGCGATCACCTACATGTGTGAAGCCGAGGAACGGGCGCTGCGGCAGAATCTTGCGCACGCGGCCGCGTTCAACGGCGGCAACATAGGCTGCATGGGCTTTCCTCCGACACTGTACCCGCCGCTCGGATATGCCCGGCATTTCCAGCTTCGCTGCGATTTCATGCAGTGGTTTCATGCGCACAGCGCGTTCTTCCGCAAAACGCGCAGCCTGGCACGGATTGCCGTCTGGCGTCCGCGGGCGAATATGGCCTTGTCCAGCCGCCTGGCTTACGCCGCGTCGATGCGCGTGGAACAGTGGCTGATCGAGACCCGCCGGGGTTTCGACATTGTGCTCGACGAGACGCCGTCGGCGCTGTCCGGCTATGACCTTGTGATCTTACCCAATCTGGAATGCATGAGCCTCGATCAGGTCCAGGGCCTGCTCGCCCACGTCGAGAAAGGCGGGTCCCTCCTGGTCGGCCAGGATTCGGCGGCCTTTGACCTCTGGCACCGCAGGCGGAGCGAGGGTGTATGGGCGAACCTGTTCGGCAGCGGCACGGGGCCGACTGTGGGCGAAGCCGTGGTGGTGACACCGGCAGGAGCGGTGGGCACGGTTGCCGTGGCAAGCGCGGACACGGATCCGCGACGTGTCACGTTTGGCAGAGGCAAGGCTGTTTATTTCCCCAGGGTCGTCGACCCGGCGACTCAACCGTCGTTGACGACAGTTCAAGGCGAGTTAGACTGCGCTCTGGATTACACCAACTGGGTGGTCCCGGAACAAACGGATGATCTTGAACGGTCCGTGAACTGGTTGATGGAGGGGCACGAACGAATCCGGGTCACAGGTCAACGGGGTTTGCTGGCGGAGTCCCTGGGCCAAGACGGATCCAGCCGTCAGATGATTCATTTGGTGAACCTATTGCCCGAACCGCAGCGCAATTGTGTGGTCACGATCTGCCCTTCGGTCAATGCCCAGCAGATCACGATGCTGTCTCCGCCCACCGATCGTCCACCAGAATGGCATTCCAGGAGCGACGGAACGAACACTCAGATCGAATTCGACTTCCTGGATACGTATGCCGTCATCTGTGTCCCGTGACGTCGCGTTCCTGGTTGGAGGTGATCGCCGGCGTCTGCAGCGCCTGTGGCACGCCGCCGATACTGGCGCGGCGTTGTCTTCGTGAATCGGCGGAACTGACGATTGAAGTGCGATAGCGTTTCGTAACCGCAACCGAACGCGATCTCCGCGATCGTCTGATCACCCTCTGCCAGGCGACGGCACGCCTCGCCGATCCGCATCTCGTTGACCACGGCCATGAAGCATTTGCCGGCGGTACGTTTGAACAGGCGGCTGAACGTGGCGGGACTCATGCCGATGCTTCGCGCCAGTTGACCCTGGGAAATCGGTTCGGTCAAATGCTTGTTGAGATGCTGAAAAACCTTGTCGATTCGCTGCTCGTGACCCCGGCTCAGGCGTGTCCGCGGGAGGCCGCTGGCCAACGGATGGGCGGCGGCATCACGACTCATGCGGACCAGCACGCTCAGCAGGGACAGCAGCCGGTCAGTCTCATTCAGGGCATCGAAGTTTTCGAGCCGCGCAATCACATCCCGTCGCACCGCCGCGCTGAATACAACGCCACGCAGTGACAATTGCAGCAGCTCCCGCACGGCGAGCATTTCCGGCCGATCAAAGAAGCCGGAACCCAGGAAATCCGGCAGAAACTGGACGACAATGGTTTCGCATCGAGTGCAGTCCGGAGCGCTCATCCAGACATGCGGCACATTCGGGCCAATCAACACCAGGTCGCCAACGCGGAAATTGGCAATAGATGTTCCCACCAGTCGCCGTCCAGACCCCTCGGGAAAATAGATGATCTCGTATTCCGGATGGTAATGGTATGGCTTTAGCAGCCGCCCGGCCGCATGGCTCCAGAAAAAGGATTGCCGGCCCCCGACGACAATCTTCTCGAACTCAGCCGAAAGTGGCTTTATTTGACTCATATATATACAAATAGCACCAGAAGTGCAAATTTACAACCATAATATGACAAAAGAGAGTGCGATGCCCGGGGGGAAAGCGATGCATACTTGTAATCAAGCATTGGGACCAGCCAGGGACGGCGCAGTGCGCCGGATGTAGAACTTGGTGGGGCCTAACCGCAAAGGCAGCAAGGAGACCTGATATGCACAAAACACTGGGTACGGTGATTTTGGCGGTGGGACTGGCGCTGGCGTTGGCGCCATGGAAATCGGGCGCGCAGACACCCGGCTATGCACCATGGGCGAATGTCGGCACAATCGGTTCGGGTCGCTTCAGCATCGGTTTTCCATTCACGCCGACAATCAGTTTCGAGGTAACCGCGCTGGGCTATTGGGATAGCGGCAAAGATGGTTTGATCACGAATCACGAAGTGGCCATCTACTATGCTCAGGATCACGGCTCGTTTCATGCCGGTGATCAAGTGCCCGGAGCGTTTGCCACGGTCGTGCCCGCGGACTCCAATGGCGGGACGAATGACATCGGCACCGGCACCGATACGAACAGTTTCTACGCTTACCACGCGCTTGCGGCGCCGGTCCGCTTGCAGCCGGGGGTCACGTACCGGATAGCGGCCAACAGCGGACCCACGATCGGCTTGACGCCCATCGATCTCCCTCGCTATGAGCCGGACGGTGTTCCGACCAGCATTGCCGCGCCCATGGCCTTGAGCAAAGGCTATTACAATGAGCTTGCTCTGGATGACTCAGCCGTATCCTACCCCACGACGCTGGGTGGCGCGTTCTACTCCGCGCCAAACTTCCTGTACAAGATGCCGGCCCTCGGTGTGGCGGCGGCCTACTCGGTTCCCGCCTCGCCCGAGCCCTCGCGTATCACCGGGACTTACTCGCTTGGTTTTGATTTCACGCCGACGGCAACCCTGGAGGTGACCGCACTCGGGTTCTGGAGCCCGCCGGGCATCAGCTTTATCCCCTACGGCAGCGAGGTTGCCATCTACTTCGGTCAGGACTTCCAGGGACAGCTTGCCGGCGAACAGGTGACGAACGCGTTTGCCAGCGTCCATCAACTGGACCTGGCGTACGGCAACACCAACGGAGCCGGCCCGTATGGTTCCTACACCTACCACCTGCTGGAATCGCCGGCGCGACTGGCCCGCGGGGTCACGTACCGAATCGCGGCAAACACAGTGGCCCAAAGTACCCGCTACGACACGATCGGCTCCCAGCCGACCTGTCTTGCGCCGATGACCGTGGGCAAAGGATGGTATACAAGCCGAAGCGATAAATTCGTGTCGTACCCCACAACGCAGGACAATACGTATACGTACCCCATGCCGAATTTTATGTTTGTGATCCCGCCTCCTTCAGGCACCGTGATCCTGTTAAAGTAACGGCAAGACAGGACCACCTGACAATCTATCGATTTCTCTTAGCGCCGCTCGTTCCGAGGCGGAGGGCATCATGAATACTCTGGACAAGGCACGTTGCCGCAACGCCCATGCACTCGGGCTTGTGAGAAGAATGCCGAGAAGACTGCTGGTGGGCCTGCTCGTCTGTGGGATCAGTCTCGCCTCCGACGGGAGTTCCGGCGCGGTCGCGACACCGGGACCGGACGCACCGGCCACGGTCGATGCACGGGCGTTTCCGACGCTTGCCGAGGCGGTCGTGGGCGCGGCGGGAAAGACCCTGATCGTGTCCTCAACGCTTGCCATTACAAATAGCCTCACCATCCCCGAGACCGTGGCTGTTTCCGTGCAGCGGGACGGCTCATTTGCCCTTGCGGCCGGGACCACTCTCACGATCAATGGGCCTTTTGACGCGGGGTTCTACCGAGTCTTCAGCGGGAGTGGAACGGTGGTGTTTAAGTCGGTTCAGGTTGGCAGTATCCCTTCGGCGAAGAGGGTGCCTCAATGGTTTGGGGCGAAAGGCGACGGCGTAACCGACGATACGGCGGCTTTCACCGCTCTGATGAAGGCTTCTGCCAGTATCTACATTCCCAACGGTATCTACGTCGTCAGGGACTCGCTGCCCAAGGCTAGGTATGTCCTGGGCGAAGATCAATGGCAAACCGTGCTGTCTTTCCAGCCCGCCGTTGACGGGGAGATTCTGTTCGACTGTTCTCCCGACGAGTTGAAAACCAGCCTCTACTGGCAGGCGACGATCAAGAACCTGAGCATCATCGGCAGCGGCAAAGTCAATAAGACCGCCATGCGCCTCTGGCACGTGCGCGGGGGAGCGATCGAATCGGTCCACGTGCACTTCGGTCCCGGTTGGGGCGACAACTCCCCCGATTCGGTGGCGCTGAACATCATGGGGTGTGACGAGTCCTTTATCATGAACTCGACCTTCCGGGCGGGCCGATGCATCCTGGCCGAGAACCAGCCAGCCTCGGGTAGGAACAACCTCGACCACATCACGTTCATGAACATGGATCTGTACGGGATCTCAACACACCCGCTGGTTGAGTTACAGATCCCAGTATCTCAGGTATTTTTTACCGGCATGCAGGTGTGGGTTGGGGGAAGCTCCGGGTTCTACATGGACGGCGTTGATTTCTCCAATCTCACGCTCGAAAACATCCGCTGGGAAGGCGGTGGCCAGAAGCATGATCGGCCAGGCATATGGATCGTCGGCAAGCAAGGCCCCCCCAACTATCCTTCCGGCTACAACGTCACGATCCGCAATTCCAGAATCGGCATGTTCAGGACCAATGATGCCATCCATATTCGGAACACCCAGTTCGTGCTGCTGCAGGATGTCAGCGGCTCAATTGGCGAGTTGCCGGACAAAGTGGAGATTTCGACCTATGCGCATGATGGGGCCGACCAAACCCTGAAGTGGTCATGCGAACCGGCCCAACGCATCTGGCCCGCCCTGTATAACGTGGATGGTTCCTGCATGCAGGTCGTCGCGATCAACGCCAATTCCTCGATCGGGTCAGTGGAACCCAAGATCGGTCCGGATCTTAAGCTGGTCTTCTCGATTGGCGGCAGCGCCGGCAACTCGGGTGTCGCCTACACCAAGTTCTACACATCCACGCGCGTCATGAACAACGGAGTCTGTGGCAAGCCGTATGTGGGTCTGATGGATAGCCTCTATTGGACGTACCGGGGCAATGTGACCAACGATGTGCCCATTCGGCTGACTGCTGAGGACATTCGCAACATCCGACATGCCCGCATCGAAGTGACGGTCATGGACAAGACCAATTTGTCCGTCAATGGCTCCGCTGTCTATAACCTGTTTCGTAATGGCAAAGACGCTGATCTGGTGCAGCTCATCGAGAAACACGAGAGCGGCGTGGTATTCGATGCGAAGGATCCGGAACCAAAACACGTCGGCATCTTTACATCTCCCTCGAATGTCTTCATGCGCAGCCGTTACGGTGTCGAGGCGGAGGTCTACGTTCGGGTCTTCTACTATCCGATGGAACCAAAGCTGTGAGCATCTACAAACGCGACATGAGCGAAGCCCAGCAGCGGCTGAGTGCCTGGTGGGCGGGAAACAAGGTTGACCGCACTCTGGCCGCCGTGACGGCGCCTATCGATCCCTCCCATCCGCGCGTCACTACGTTTGCGGCCGACATCCCCTCGAGGTATACCGACGCTTCAACCATTGCCAGTAATCTGGACTACGTGCTGGAACGCGCCTTCATGGGCGGCGAAGCCTTTCCCTTGGACGGAGTCTATCTGGGGCCCATGTTCCACCTCGCTTTTTTTGGGTGTGAACCCCATTTCGCCGAAACCACGACCTGGTACGATCCTTGTTTCGAGACCGTGGATGACGCGCTGGCAGGTCTACGATTCGACCCGGAAAACCGCTGGTGGCTGCATGTAAAAGACTGGATCCGGTGGTCGCTGGAACACTCCAAGGGGCGATATCTTACCTCCCTGGGGCCCATGCCCGTAGCGATGATGGATACGCTGGCCGGTCTGCTCGGCACGGAGAAGTTGATGTTCGCGCTCGCAGAGGAACCGGAGAAGCTTCACGCGCTGCGCGATCATCTGTCCACCTTGAGCCGTCAGATCCGCGGCGAGATATACGCCTTGTTCCGCGATAGCAGCCAACATGGGACGATTGACGGCATGTGCATATGGTCGCCCGGCAAGGTGCTTACGTCCCAATGCGATTTGTCGGTAATGATATCACCGACGATGTTCCGCGAGTTCGTGGTGCCGGAACTTGAAGCCAGTTATGCCGATGTTGACCACGCCATCTACCATCTCGACGGCGAAGAGGAGATACAGCACCTTGACGCGCTGCTGGCGATCGAACGCCTGAGGCTGATTCAATGGATTCCCAGCACGCGGATGGCCGCACCCGAGTACCGGAAGCCACTGAACTGGATTCCGCTGTTTCGGAGAATTCAGGAGGCGGGGAAAGCCGTACTGATTTACTGTCCGCCGCAGGACGTGAGCGCGCTACTGAGTAAGATTGACCGCAGTCGCGCCATTCTGTTTGTGAACTGCGAGGATGTCCGGACCGCCGAACAAACGCTTCTCGACCTGGATCGAATCGGCGTGTAAGGAGGCCGACCATGAGAATGACGACATCCTATCCATTTTTGACGATGCGGTTGTGGGAGTTGCACAAGTTCCCAGCCATCTTGGACGAGTATCTGCGGCTGTTGAAGCGTCGGCGCGGCGCCTGTGACGAGGTGTGGTTCGCGTCTGAATACGGCTTTCCGCCGTTGTCCATGCATCGTGAATGCGCGGCGCAGATAGCCGCGGCGGCGGAAAAGGCGCGGGCCTCCGGATTCGTGGCATCGTTGCAGATCAGCAATACACTGGGGCACGGATCGAGTCTCCAGTATCTCGATTTCAGCGGAATCGACTGGCAGAGGATGACCGGCCCCGATGGAACGGTTTCCCCATACAACAATTGCCCGCGCGATCCGGAGTTCCTCGGCTACCTGGCCGAGACTACCAGCGCCTATGCGGCCTGGAAGCCGGCGAGCGTGTGGATGGACGACGATCTGCGCATGCACAACCATGCGCCGGTCAGGAACGCTTGCTTCTGTCCGCGCTGCCTGGATGCATTTAGCGCCGCGTGCGGCAAGACCTGGCTGAGAAAACGACTGGTCAAGGCGATCAATGCCGATAATGACCTGGCTACTCGGCGGGCTTGGCTGGCTTTCACTCGGCAAAGTCTGGTCGGCGTGGCGCGCGTGGTGGCGCAAGCCGTGCGGGACGTCGCGCCAAAGGCGCGACTGGGGCTCCAGCACAGCGATCCATGCTGTGGCGGCTATAATGGTCCCGATTTTGAACCCGTCTTCCGCGAACTGGCGCGGATCAGCGGCCAGCCCGTCGGCAGCCGGCCGGGCGGTGGCACCTACATTGACCACACGCCCCGATGGATCATCGACAAAGCTGTCTGCACAGGCCTGCAGAACAGCCGTCTCCCCGCCTGCGTCGCCGACAGTCGCGCCGAAGTGGAAAACTTGCCCGGCGCGGTGACAGGTAAAAGCGCGCGGGGGACCGTCCTGGAGTCTACACTCGCGCTTGCCTACGGCTGTACGGGCCTGACCTTCACACCGTTGATGTTCCTGCATGAAGAGACGGCCTGGCACGAACGGGTCCTGGCCGAAATCGCCGCCTGGCGTCCATTCTGGCTGCGCTATCTCGCGGTCAACCGGAACACGCGTCCCGCCGGGCTGGAAATCGCTTTCAGCCGGCGGAATGCCGAACGCTTGCTGAAACGCGGAGAACCTGATTTTGCATGGGCTCGTGACCAAGCCTGGGGCGATATCCCGCAAATGACGACCGTGGGACTGCCTTTGTGCTGGGGGGCCGAGAACGCTGTCGGCGTCTTATTGCATCCGTTCGCATGCGAGGCATTCTCCGGGAAGGAACTGCGGACGCTCCTGCGCCGGGGTGTGATCACAGATGGCGCAACGGTGAACCGGTTGCAGGAGCGGGGACTCGGACACCTGCTGCCTGTCAGCGTCCAACCCGCGAGCGATCAGGATCGCCTGGAACGATTCACCGATGACACTCTGAACGGTTCATTTGCGGGTGGCCCACCTCAATTGGGCAGCCTGGCGAAATATGCGCTCGTCGGCCGTGCCGAGGGAGTGCGCTGCCTGAGCCGATACGAACGGATTGATGGGACAGCGGGAGCAATGGCTGTCGTGGCGGCGGAAACCGCCGGAGGGGGCCGTTTGGTGGTTTTTGGAAACGGCTTTTGGGATCCCGTCGTGACGACGGCACGGCGCGCCCAGATTTTGGCGGCGAGCGACTGGGTTAGCCGCGGTCGCCTGCCGGTGCGCGTGGAGACGGCCGGTCCGGTGATGGTCATTCCGCGTGCTGACCGGCAAGGACGGCTTCACAGTTTGATGTTGCTCAATTGCTGTCTCGACCGAAGCCCGGTGCTCAAGCTGCGCTTGCGGCGCCCCGCCGGCGACCGTTTCAGCTGGCTGCGGCCTGGCCGTCACACGCCCATGGTTGTGAAGCCGGTCGCGGCAAGCCGGTCAGAAACGCAGCTTGATATTCCGCCTTTGGATGCATGGGGCATCGGCGTCTTGTTTGCCGAATGACCGGCACTGTCGGGCGCCACGGCGGTACGAATGAACAAGGAAATGATTGTCTTGCAGTGTTGGGACGATGGCGTCGCGTCGGACGCGCGTTTGGTCGAGATCCTGCGCGAGTATAACGCCAAGGCGACGTTCAACCTGTGTGCGAGTCTGCATACGCCGGAACGTACGCCGGGACGGCTTGGCTTGCGGGAAATGAAGACCGTCTATGACGGTTTCACCATCGCCAATCACAGCCTGACGCACCCCAGTCTGGCAGAAATTCCCATCGAAGCCGCTCGGCGAGACATTCGGGAAGGTCGCGATCGTCTTCAGCAGATTTTTGGCCAGCCCATTCTCGGCTTTGCCTACCCGAATGGTTCCTACAATGAGCCGGTGATGGCGGCCGTCCGCGAAGCGGGGCACATCTATGCGCGCACCGTGGTGAATGTCGAGCAGCCTTTTCCTCCTGAAGATGCAATGGCGTTCCACCCCAGCTGTCACTTTCTTGCGCCGGACTTCTGGGCACGATACGAACGGGCAGAGCGAAATGGTGTGTTTTACTTTTGGGGTCACTCCTACGAAATGAGATCGGAGGCTATGTGGCAGGCATTTCGCGAACTGATTCAGCGGATTAGCAGCGACTCTCGAGCGCGTTGGGGTAACCTGACGGAGCTGTTCGAAAGCGAGAAAGAAAGGTTTTGAATGCCACGACTTCTGATTGGATGGTCTGAGATAGACACAACTCCGGAGGGGCCTGTAGACCTTTACGGGCAGTACTACCATCGCGTTTCCGAAGGCATCCATTCGCGGTTGTCGGCCACGGCTCTGGTGCTGGAGTCGGACGATGGCGAGCAAGCGGTGATGGTCTCGCTGGATCTAGCCGGCTTTCCCCCCAGTTTCCAGGGCGAGGTGCGCGCCATGCTACGCCCGGAATTGCCCGAACTGGATGTTTCGAAGGTCTTCCTGAATGCGATCCATACGCACAATGCGCCCGGCGTTGACGCGAGCTGCGGCGTCGGTTGGCTGGCGGAATTGCCGGGCGTGATGAAAGCGGCCGCCTACCGTCAGTGGCTGCTCGGCAACATCAAGGCTGCCGTAACCACCGCTTGGCACGACCGCAAGCCCGGCGGCATCGGCCTGGCGCTTGCTTCTGCAAGGGTGGGGCACTGCCGTCGCGCGGTTTACGCGGATGGTACGGCGGAGATGTACGGGCGTACCGACCGCGAGGACTTCGTCGGCATGGAAGGCGGCGAAGATTCCGGGCTGGATTTGCTCTTCACGTTTGACGAACAAAAGCAGCCCACCGGCGTGATTCTGAATCTGGCATGTCCCTCACAAGTGATGGAAGCCACGTATAAGATATCCTCCGATTTCATGGGCGAGACCAGACGTCTGCTCAAAAGGCGTTTTGGGGAGAACTTTCGGATGCTGGGTCAGATTAGCGCCGCCGGGTGTCAATCGCCCCGGGACTTGTCCCGGAACTACCGGGGCGAACCCGACTTCTGGCATGAAGATGGCGTGACAGAGATCGGCCGACGAATCGATATGGCTGTGGACGATGTGTTCCACGTGGCTGCGTCACATATAGATTTTGTACCGCTCCTGCGGCACAACGTTAGCCCGCTCAAATTACCTCGACGTCGCGTTTCCCGCTCAGAGTCCATCGCGGCGCAGAGCGCACTGTCAAAGCTTGAGGCCATCCTGCCGGAAGCAGATGCGTATCGGCAGTTCTGCGAAGACGTCCGCCGAAATGAGGTCATCCCCGGGCGGCCTGGTCCCTATGACAACAAGCTTCACCATTTTGTGTTGATCCAGAATGCCAAGGCGGTGATTGCCCGGTATCACGATCAGGGACAGCAGCCTGCCCTCGAGATGGTACTGCACGTACTGCGACTGGGAGATGCGGTCTTTGTCACGAATCCATTTGAGCTCTATCTGGATTTCGGACATCAGATCAAGGCCCGGAGCGCTGCAGACCAGACTTTCATCGTCCAATTGTGCGGCGGAATCTGCGGCTATGTGCCGAGTGCCCGCGCCGAACAGCTAGGCGGCTATGGCGGCCTGATAATCAACGGTGAGATCGGGTCTGAGGGTGGGAAGAAACTGGTCGATGCAACCATCGACGGAATCGTGACTATATGGAAGTAACGACCATGAATGACCTCAGATCACGTCCGATCGATGCGGTGGTTGCGGGCTATCTGGGCGTTGACTTGACGCCCGGTTTCAGTTCGACGCGGACGGTGGTTCCGTTCTCCGAACTGTTCCGTCCAGGCAAGTTGATCGAGACGGATGGACTCAACATCTCCTTGGGCGGCGTGGTGGCAAACACCGGTTTGGCGATGCTGAAGTTCGGGCAACGGGTACAGTTGATGGGCTGTGTGGGCTGCGATGCGTTGGGCGATTTGGCGCTGGCGCGTCTGGCGCAAACGGGAGCGACGCATCGAATCCGGCGGAGCAGTCGAGCGGGGACCGCCTATGGTTTTGTGATCGCCCCGCCGGGAATGGATCGCTTGTTCCTGGAAGACGCCGGGTGCAACCGCTGCTTTACCGCTGACGATATCGACTATGATGTGGTAGGTGAGAGTCGGCTTTTCCATTTTGGCTATCCGCCCTTGATGCCGTCCTTGTGGATGAACAACGGGTTGGAACTGCAGACGCTTCTGGGTCGGATACGCGAACGGAACGTGGCCATCTCCCTGGACATGACCTTGCCGGATCCCGAGAGCCCCGCCGGTAAAGCCGATTGGCAATCGATCCTTGCCGCGACGCTGCCACTGGTGGATGTCTTTGTGCCCAGCATCGAAGAGATTCTCTTCATGCTGGAGCCGGACTCTTATGCGCGCGTTTTGTCGGAGACGGCCGGCGGCGACATGATCGATGCCATCCCGGCGGAGATGTATGATCGGTTGGCTGATCGGATTCTGACGATGGGCGTCAAGGTGCTCCTGATCAAGGCCGGGCATCGCGGGGCTTATCTTCGCACGGGTAACCTGGCGTCGTTCAATGCCTCGGTCTCGTTCCGTTGGACCGATCCCGTCGGGTGTCCGAATGGGGTTTGGATTCCACCGTTTCCCGTCGATGTCGATCGGTTCCGCAATGCTTGCGGTGCCGGAGATTGCGCGGTGGCGGCATTCTTGGCAGCCCTCTTGAATGGTGAGAGTTGCAGGACGGCTGGATCCTATGCCATGTTGGCCGGCCGGGACAATCTCTACGGCCCGGACGCGCTGTCGGGCCTGACGGAATGGTCGCAGATGTCCGACGGGATCAAAGAATTGCGGAAACAGCCCCCGCGGCAAGCGTGATCTAGTGGTCCGAAAGATACATCCATGAATGAAATACGAAAAGTCAGGGCAGGTTTCGTTGGTTTCGGTGAAGTCAACACCCCGCGTGAGCTGATCGATAAACGCTGCGCGGCGGCCGCGAAGCTCCTCGAACAGCAGGGGCTGGAGTTGATCGTGACCGCGCCGGTGAGCGATGACCCGGCGGGGCAGGAGGCCATGCGCGCGCAGCGTGAACTCGCCAGCCACGACTTCGATGTGCTGGTTCTCTGTGTAGCGGGTTGGATACCGTCCTGGGCCGTGTTAAGCGTCATCGAGCCTTTCAAGCACAAACCGATGATTCTGTGGGGCCTGAGTGGCTGGCAGGAAGGCGATCGGTTTGTCACTACGGCCGACCAGGCTGGGACCACCGCTTTGCGTCAGCCGTTGACCAACATGGGCTACACGTTCAAGTATGTTGTGACCT
>JAQULY010000070.1:7934-15217 GCA_028718445.1 Kiritimatiellia bacterium | reverse complement strand
GGCCAGCCGATACCATACGGTGATCCCTGGTGAGTTGCTCCAGGAGCCTCCGGAGCGTGCCACGGCTGTCAGCGCCGGCACGGCCGGTAGCCCATTGGTAGCGTAGACGGACCCGTGGAAGCTGACGTCTCCGTAGATCGCGCCTTGGGCGCGCGCCCGCGACACACACACGGCGCCCAGCGCGATCGCGAACAGGAAGGCTGTTATACGTCGGTTCATGGCTCAACAAACTCCGCAACCACGGTGCCTGCTGCATTGCGTAGCCGCAGCCCCTTGCGGCCATCGCTGGCGGTGTAGTACTCCCAGGGGCCGACAGGCGACACTACGCCGGGCAGCGGATCGCCGGCGCGGTGCACGTCCGGAAGCACCGTGCACGCCACCTGGGTGGTATCCGAATCCACCAACAGGCTCTCGGTGAAGAGCGTCAGTTCCAGGACGTAGTCGGCGCCTTCCGCGCCGGCCGCGTCCACTTCTGCGAGCAGCGTGGCGTCAGTCAGCAGCATCACGCCAATCCATGCGCCCTCTGAGTCCTGCTCGCCGAAGGTGGTGCCAAACCGGGAGGCACCTTCGAGCGCCGTGGCCGGCTTGGCCATCATGATGGGCGCCTGGCCCACCGATGGCGTATAGGCTTCCCACCCTCCATCGCCATCTTCCTGGATCATGAAGAGGCGCACAGGCACGCTATCGCGCGCGTAGAGCGAGAGCGTCGTGACCTCCAACGCGTTAGTCTCGCTCTGAATCAGGCGCTGTCCGGGTACATCCCAATATAGCGTCATGGCATCCCCACTCGCTGTGCCGTTTCTTCACCCCACCACCTCGACACGTTCATCAATGACGGAAACTCCCACCGGACGACGCATGCGGATTCGTCGCTGCCGGCATTGCTCTTCCATCCTCGGCTGAAAAACCAGTTATTAGTCCAGTAGTCGTCGCCCGGACCTGGCGGCGCCGGCACGCGTGTTGAGTGTCGGTCCCACGGTTCGGACTGCAGATATCCCGACTGGGAACCTGCGCCTACATCCACGGGGGCGCCAAATACCGCGGGCACGCCTTCGACCGCGCCGCCCGGGTGCCAGTAATGCTCGCCACGGATGTGCGGCTCATAGAGGAAGTAGGCCGTGCCGGCGAAGTTGGTACAGATGCCGCCCGCCACCATGCGCGATACGGTATGGGTTTCGATGATGCGGGCATAGCCCAATTGCGGGCGCACTTCGCACGTCATGAAGTCCGTCGCACTTCCAATCTCGTTATACTCCTCGCTCCACATCAAAGTGGGCGACATCGTCGAGTAGTCGGACAGCGCGTCTGATAACGCATCTTCCCACGTGGCATTCGTGGCAACGATGTCCAGCCTCCATACCATTGAAGAAGGCGAGTTGTCGAAATAGAGCGCATGATTGTAGACGCTGCGGTTGATCAGGCAGGTGGTGTGCAGCCGCGACAACACCCGGGCGTGGTCGGCGAATGCGTTCGTTGTGATGTAGACGGGCGCGTTGGTCTGGTACGGCAGGGCGTAGCCGCTGGCCACCACATTCGCGGCGTACCAGGCGGCATTGATGAAGTAGTCCTCGATCTCCTCGATGTCCGAGAGCTCGTTGCAGATGTTGGCGGCATCCGCATCCAGGAAACACCACGCATACCATGCGGTGGAATCGCCGGCGGAAATCAGGCTCTCGTAGATCGCCCTCGAAAGAGTGGCGAGCTGCACGGCCGGCGCGCCGAACCGGTACTGCGAGGGATAGAAGCCCACCAGGTTTGTATACGTCTGATAGTACGTCTGCCCGGCGGCATTGGTCGCCCGGTACTGATCGTCCGACGTCCACATCTGGACTGCGTCCCGATCGAGCGCCGTTTCGCGTTCCAGATAGGCGCCCAGCAGCAGCAGCTCGTCCTGCGCCGCCCAATAGCGCGGTGCGGCGCGTTCCCACCAATAGGTGCTGCCGATCGCGACGCCCGCCACAATGGTCAGCACGACGCGCTGGCCGTGCCGCGTGGTCCATTGCCGGAATGTGTCAAACGTCCAGGACATCAAAAGGTTCCAGGATAGGCGACTCCGTGTATCAGATCCTGCCGCATCCAGGTCACATGCGACGGCGTGTCCCCGGCGATTTCCTTCCACCCTATCTCATACAGTTCGCCCACCATGCAGTTGTCGTGATCCTTCACGTCTCCAGGCAGCGTCCAGAGCTCGGCGCTCAGCACGTTGGTCAGGGAGTTGCACTGCCAGACGATCTTGGCATGATCGGCAGTGATCTCGATAATCGTCGGTGTCGTGCCGGTTTTGTAGACCGCGCTGCCGATTCGGATCCGCCCAGGGTAGATCGTCACGTTCGCACCGGCAAAGCCGATGCCCCAGAGCCAGGTGGGGCCATAGGGCAGCGCGCTACCTACAGCATGCGGACGATCGATTGCGCGTTCCACCTGCTCGCGCGTGCGCAGCCCCATCGTGGCAGTCGCCCGCAACCGTGCATGCATCATCGCCTGGCTGCTCATCGTGCCCTCCTCGATGCCATGTAGTTGGCAGGATCGCACGCCACCGGCGCGTTGCTCACGTTGACAATCACCTCGTCGGGCACGCCGTCAACGCACGCCATACGCACGTCGGTGACGGCCAGCGACTCGTCGCCAAAAGGCAGGGTGCGGCCGCGGACAAGCACGCGATCGCCCGGAAAGATTGTCGGTACGGTCGCGAAACGGATCTCGCCATTGCGTTGGTAGGCTGGAGCATTGGCCTTCGCCGACGCCGCCGCGTCCGTCAGTTGCTCGGTGACGTCCAGACAGAGTACTGGCGCTTCCTCATCGGACAGCACAGACCAACCGTTCGCATTCTCCGCCGGCACTGCCGCCTTCCATCGCCACTCCGGAACCAGGTCGGGCCGCGCGACGAGCGCATTCTGCGCTATCGGCAAAGCCACGTCCGCGCTTGCGACGGCAAGCAACCTGACTTCGATGCGCACGGCCGCCGTCAAAAACACCGACGCTTTCGACCAGTCCGCTACAACCAGGTCAATCTTGTCGCCAGTGGCCGTTACGCTTTTCAGCGTAGGTTCAAACTCTATAGTAGACCAGTCGAGATCCAGACGATATCCGTCGTCCACGTGGATCGGCTTAGCCCCCGTCACCGTGTTGTCGGGTATGATCCAGACGATCGGTCCCTTGAGGCGTTCAGCGGAGACCGTGAAAGGCGGGAGCACTAGCTCACCCGCGGCCGTGACGCGCGTCACCAGCCATGGCATCAGCGGCTTCGGCCGGCTGCCGGCGGTCAGCGCAATGCCTGCCTTGCGCAACGCGTATTTGGTGACATCGATCGCATAGCGCTTGGCATATTTCTTGTCCGTTACTGTAGACTGCGCGACCAGGCTGTTGTTGCGCGTCGTGTCAGTCCCAAACATCGTCTCGATGATTCCCATACCGCTCTGCGCCTCGAAGTGGTCGAATGCGCCGTTCACGCTTGGGCGTATCTCGACAGCCGTGGCGTGCCATTCGCCGGCATCCACGGCATCCGCTCCGCGTCCGGGCTGAAACAAACGCACCGTCTTTTCGTCACCGACGCCGGCGGCGATCCGAGTGAATGTAGTGGCGGCTTTGGCCGGACGAAGATCCCAACTCTCGCCGGCAAGCTGTGCAACCGTGTCGATCGCGGCCAGCACCGTCATGCCGGCCAAACCCAAGTCCGCCGGCTCGCGCTTCCATCCGGTAGCATCCGGCTTCGTTCCCAGCGTGGCGACCTCCGCCGGCACGTACCAGGCGAAGATCCACGCGAGGATGTCCGCGCACGTCCAGGCCACGGCTGTACCGGGCGTGCCCCACTTGAGCGTGCTCGGGTGCTTATCTCCAAATCCATCGCGGTTGAAGACGATATCGAAGCCGACCTGGTCGAATCCGATCTCGTCCTCGCGCTCGGTCACTTCGCTCTCGCCGATGAAGCGTCCGCGCAGCAGCCCTTTCACATCAGCAATCACGATCCGCGAGACATCGGTGTCGGGCGCCACTGTAGCCGGCGCATCAACCACGTAACCCGCGAACACCTTGGTGCCGCCGACGTAGATATCCGCCAGCTTGCCCATCTGCGGATCGAAGTCGTCGGCCGTCTCCAACGCGTATTCAACCGTCGCCGTGCCCACCGCCTCGCCCGGGAGCTTGTCGTAGGAGAGCAATACTCCATCGCGCACGGCCCGCATGAAGGTGCGCCCCTCTAGCTTCACCACGACTTTGGGAGGCGTATAAACGTTCATGCCAGCCTCCCGACCTGCTGGTAGCGCAACAGGTAGCGCACGATCGTCTTGGTCGCGTGGGGCATTCCGATCGCCTGCGTCGGCGCCATGGGGTTTACTTCGGCATAGACCTTCACCACTTTCCAGTTCACGCCGGTGCTATCCTTCAGTGTCGCCACCGCCGCCTGGGAACCGTCGAGGGGCTTCATCTCCGCGCCGCGCGCCGCGGGATACGGCACCATCTGATAGCGCGTCACCACGCCCGCCCGCAGCGTAGCGCTCTCGTCCGAAGTCGCGCGACCGCTAACCTCGATCACGGCAAGCCCATGCTCTCCCGGTGTGATCCGATAGTTTGTGGAAATCACCGACATCAATATGCCCCCGCCGTCGCGACCGGACTCGCGCATAGCGCCAGGATCTTCTCGCTCAACTCCTGCGGAGAATTGGCCCTCACGTTGAGCTGCTCAACTTGCACCACGACGTAACCGCTGGGCAATTGCTGCCCGCGTGTGTACTGCCCTTGCTTCGCCGTCTCGACAATCGTGCGCTCTACGCTGGTGTCGTTGCCCGCGTTATCGCGCCTCGGCAGCCGCCCGCGCACGCGCTGCACCGTCATGCTATTGGCCTCTTCAGTCGCGCGGTCAGCGCGTTCCTGCCTGATCCGATCCAGATTGCCTTGGAAGAATGCCGCGGGATCGTAACCCGTGCGTTCGACAATGTTCGCGGTGCGCTTCTCCGCGACGTCGCGCACGATGTCGCGCATGTTGGTAACGGCACCTTTCAGCGCCGCGCCAGTTTGCGATATGCCGCCCTCGAACATGCGCGTCGCATCGGCATTCGCGGCGTCGCTCAGCCATGGGGCGCGCGTCTCCGCCGCCTGCCGGGAGAACTTCAACAACTCGGGCGTTGCTCCATCCGCGAAGTCCATCGGGCCGAGCTTCTTGCCGGCCAGATGCTTCGGCACTCCAAAGCGCTCCGCCTCCTCTGGGGTCATCGTCTCCAACCGCTGGAGCGCATATTTGCTGCGTGCCGACTTGGCGCCTAGCAGATCGCTGTTGCGGTATTCCTGCAGCACCACCGCGAAGGCAGCGCGAAATAGTCCGGCAATGGTCCCGTACCCAGCCTTGAGGTACTCGATAAAGCCGCGGCCCATCACTTCAGCCGCGCCCGCCGCGCCCTCCATCAACATCGTCGAGAAGCCTCCGGCCTTGCTCAACTGCGAGACGGTCTCGAAGGCCGCCCGTACGTTATCCACAGCCGTTTCCACTCCGGCGCCAATCTTCTCGCCGATCTCGTCGAGCGTGCCGCTGTCGATCAACTTGGACAGCGCCTCGTTCATTTCGCCCAGCATTCCGGCGAGACGCTTGCGCGTGCCGTCTCCCAGCCGTGACAAGGCCTGCTCCATGGCGCCGCTAAATGTCGAGGTGACGCCCTTCCAGGAAGTCGCGAAACCTCCGGCCGCGCCGCCGAAGCGCTGCTTGAAAATATCGAGCAGCATCTGGCTGGCTTCGTCGCGCGTCTTGGCCGTGGCTGTCTTGACCTCCCCCAGTTTCGTGCGGTAGGTTGCCACGAAATTCCCGCCGGCGGCGCTGAACTGGATCCCCAGGCGGCGCAGCGGCTCGGCTTCCATGCCGACGATCGCCATCACCACGTCCTGCATGTCGCGCTGCGTCACGGTCGCCGCGTCGCTCACCGTCTGCAGGTTCTGCTTGCTGTACATCGCGAACTGCCGCAGCGCGATCGCGGCGTCGGCCATCTGTGTATCGCTGAAGGGCGAAGCCACGCCCAGCCGTTTGACGTCCTCGAAGATTCGCGCGCTTTCTTCGGCGCTGGCCGTCACGCCATCGAGCCGCAACTTGAGCGTCTCCATGTTGCCGCTCGCGCTCACCGCTACCGCCCCGAAAGCGGCCGCCGCCGCCCCCGCCACGCCCGCGCCCTTGGCCATCCATCCCAACGGCGCCAACACCACGCCCAGCCCGCGCGCGGCCGCGTGCGCGCCCTTGGTCAGTCCTTCGAAGGCTGCCCTGGCGCCGCCAGCCATGCCCGATCCGGCCGACTTGATCCCGGACATGCGATCCTCGATCCGCTTGAGCTGCGCGGCGGCATCCTGCCCCTGCGCGCGGATCTTGATCATCAGTTCCATTTGTTCCTGGCTGGTCATGCCTTTTAGTCCCGCACTTCTCCACCGCTCAGATACCGCTGCATGTCGGTGGGCAGTCCGGCGCGCAGCCGCTTGCCCTCCAGCTCTTCATGCCGCTCCAGGTCCTCCAGGCTTTCGTTGTAGGCGCGTGCTACCACGGCGGGGTCCTCGTTCAACAGGAAGGCGTCGCCAATGTCGCCCCGGCCGTAGCCGGCTTCAATGAGGAGGCGCCCGAAGTGGCGGCGGCCGGCCCAGTACCAGGCGCGTTCGACCGGGTGCCGCGGCCGTCGAAAAAATCCGCCGGTGCTTCCCCGAGGTCTAGCATCCGCACCGCCTGCTCGATCTGGCGGTCGCACAGGCAGTCCATGATGCGCGTGGCTTCGTCCGGACCGTGGCAGAGTTCGAGCGCCTGCGCCACGATCTGCTCGGCGGTCTCCAGCAGCTCGCGCTCGATGTCGCGCAACTCGGTCATCAGCGCGTCCTGCTCGGTCGCCAGGTTGCGCAGCTCGTTCGCCGGGGTGTCGTCGCGCAGGCTCGCAGCTACCAATTGCATGTCGCGCCCGACGCGCCGCGCCTGCCCGGCCAACTGGGCGTGCCGCCTGCGCCTATCGCGCAAATCCTTGCCGATCGGCCCGCTGCGCAGCGTGGCCAGGTAGACGGTCTCCTCGCGCTCCTCGCGATGGTTCCAGAAGCGCATCGGTATACCATGGGTCATGATGGCTGGCATGGTTATCTCCTTACACGATCGCGCAGGTGGAGTAGTCGAACGAGAAGCGCTTCTCGCCGCGCCCCTCCGCCGGCACGCTGCCGCCCGAGTTGATCGTCACGTCGGTGAAGGTCGCCGTCTTTGTCGTCACCGTCTCGGCGAAGGTCGTCTCGTTCACCTCCACCTCGCGATAGCTGAAGACCATGCTGGCGACGTAGCCGGT
>JAQULY010000070.1:0-7924 GCA_028718445.1 Kiritimatiellia bacterium | reverse complement strand
CCAGCAACGTAAAGCTGCCGCTGCCGCTGCGCGACATTTCAACGGGCGTGCCGCTCATCTCCACGTCGCCCTTCGAACGGTCGAACTCGTGCGAGTCGTTCCAGTCGAAGCCTGCCACATTCGCCACTGCCCCATCGCAGTTCAGCGTTCCGCGTCTGATTCTCTTGCCCATAGCCTTCTCCCCTCTTCCTTGCGCTTACGACCCCGTCGCGACCGTGCAGGTCGCATAGTCGAAGCTGACGCGCATCTCGCCGCGTCCCTCCGCCGGCACGCTGCCGCCCGCGTTCACCGTCACCTTCGTGAAGGTCGCCGTCTTTACCACCGGCGTCTCCTCGCCGGCCGCCACGCTGATCTCGTTGTAGGTCAGCACCATCGCGGTTTTGTAGCCGGTGGCCACGTAACCCGATAGCAGAGTGAAGCTGCCGCTGCCGGCCTGCGACATGTGCACTGGCGTCCCGCTCATCTCTTCGTCACCCTTCGAGCGGTCGAACTCGTCGGCGTCGTTCCAATCGAAGTTCGCCACATCGGCGACGTCCGATCCGCTCACTTTCAATGTTCCGCGTCTGATTCTTGCTGACATGCTTTTCTCCCCGCCCGGTCAGGGCGTTACGTATTCCACCTCGAACCCGATTGCCCAGCCGGCGGCCGTCGCACCCTTCTGCATGGCCACCGAGACCGGCGTGTCCTCTCGATAGCGTATGGCTACGACCCCGCAGCCGGTTATCGAGTCCACATCGTTGTGCAGGCTGTTGATGATCTCCTCCACCACTTTCGTCCAGTCCTCGATCTCCGCCGCCTTGTTCCAGTCGGCGGCGATCACCAGCACCACGCTCAGGTCCAGCACGCGGTCGCCGCCGTCGTGCGTCTTGTCTCCCACTCCGCCCAGGGCGCGCTGGCCGTCGTCGCTCACGAAGGCCGCCGGCATCATCGGCGCCAGGTTGTATTGGCTGCGCACTTCCACCTGGCGAAACACCTTGTGGGTAGTGCCGCTGGTCAGGTTAAAGCGCGTATTGATCAGCGTTTTAACCCCCGTCACAATCCCGCTTCTCTGCCCGTGCGCTGGTATGGCCGTGCTCATTTCGTGCGCGTCACTCCCGTCATCGCGCCCCTGATAATCCCGTCCCCGATCTCGCCGAAGCTGGCGGTGACCGTCTTGGTAAATCCGAGCCGCGGCCGGATGGACTTGACCAGCGCATAGTGCGCCGGCTGTTCGCGTAGTCCGCCGCCGCGCGTGTACCCTCGGTATTCGAGCAGCACGTTGCTGCCCTTGGGTCGAAACAGTTTGATGCCGCTGTCGCGCGGCCCGATGCCGCGATCCGAGAGCCGCCGTGCCAGCGGCGAGATCGGAACCGTCATCGCCCCGCCCGCCTTGGCCGTCGCGCCAAACTCCTGCGCCAACTCATAGGGGAACCCGCGCCGCTTGCGGAAGCCGATCGCCGCGTCTATCCCCAGGGCCGCATCCGCGCGCGCATAGCTCGTCAGGCGCCCCTGTAGGCCCGCGCCGCCGCGCCGCCACTTCAGTCCGGCATTGGCCGTCACCTTGCCTTCGACGGTCATCAGCGCCCGCCTGAGCCCCGCCACGGCGCCGTCGCGCATCGCCTTCGGCAGCGTCCGGAAGCGCCTCATCAGGTTCGCGGCATTGGTGTCGAGCAGCATCATCGCCCAAATCTCCGGCATGGCCCCATCGCGTCCAGCACCGCCGGCAGCCAGTCGTAGTCGGCCGCGGCCACGCTGACGCCGCTCTGGCTCGCCGACTTCAGCCCCAGCACCTGCTTGTTGCGCCACTCCCATTCGGCCTGAGTCAACAGCGCCGCCGCCAGTTCCGCCGGTACGGCCGTCTCGCCGGTTCCGGGCGTGCCGCCGGCCGCAACGAAACCGCCGCGATAGGTCACCGCGATCTCGCCGTCGTCCGGCCAGACGCCATCGTCAAATGCATACGTAATCCGCCCGCGATCGGCGCGCAAAACAAAGTCGCTGTTCTCGGTCAGCAACACTCCTTCCAGCGTCAGGCTGTCTATGCTCACTACCGGAAAGGCCTTGAGCAGCAGCCAGCCCAGCGGCCCGGTGAAATACTCCGTCCGCGTCGCCAGCGCCCACTCGCGTTCGCAGTGTGCAGCCATGCGGTCCTCGATGCGCTGCAGCGCCGCCGTCAGGGCCGTATCCTCAGTCGTGTCGGTGATCCCGAGTCTGCCCTTGAGTTCCGCTAGTGTCGCGAGAGTCATGCTGGCTCCAGCGGGCTTGCCGCCGGCCGACAGGGAAGGAGTATGGACCCTGCCAGCCGGCGGCGCCCTTGTCAGTCGCCTGTAGTCACGGACAGCACGCAGTTGGTGCCGCTCAGTTGCAGCCTGATCGGCACGCCGTAGCTCTTGTAGAGCGCGCCGCCCACCTGCAGCGGCAGCATCACCTTCGTCTCGTTGGTGCCGAGGCTGGTGAACGGCAGGTAGTAGCGTGCCGCCGTCTCCAGTTCCCACAGCCGCGCCGCCGTCGTCAGTGCCGCGGAAGGCGCCACTGTGAAGGTGCACAGCCCATCGGCGCCCATGCCGGCAATCGTGCGGTAATCCACCGCGCCCGTGCCATGGACAATCAGCACGGTGTCGGCCGCATCCAGTCCGTTCGTCGTGTTGAGTACGACGTTCGTCACGGCCGTGGACTGCGCCGTCGCCACCTTGTAGACGGCCGCCTTGCCGCTCTGCAGTTCGACGTACGAATCCGCCGTGGTTGTGCTGGCGGAAATGAACTCGACTTCCCTGGCGCCATTGCCGGGGCCGACGTTCACCGCCGCCAGATAGGCGTGCGAGGCGTAATGGCTCGCTGCCATCCCAATACCCGCTATGCACGCGAGTGCGACGGCGAGCTGTACTGCATTCAGTTTGTATCGCTGCATGGTCTTCTCTTTCTTCTTTCTTTGGCTCGTGCCATGCCCCGGACGGACTATGCCGCCCGGGGCCGTGGCGGTTATTGCGCCGCTGTCTTCAGCAGCCGGAAGGTCGACACGGGCTTGCGCACCAGGTCGAGGTTGAGCGTCGCGCGGAAGCAGGTCTGGTTGTAACCAAACTTGTAATCCGCGCTCGTCGCGAACTGGATGCCCGCGGCGATCGCCATCAGGTAGGTGCTGAGGTCGCCGAACCCCAGCAGCGCCGCGTCGGCGCCGATGTCGCCCGGCTCGGGCATGTCCTCGTCGCTCACCCAGGGGCGCATGAAGACCCGCTCCGTGCCGTCCGGACCGATGCTCGCACAGGGAATTTTCCCGGTGCGGTCGAGATCCTGGATCAGCCCCAGCGTGCCCAGCCCGCCCAGCCAGATGCCGTTGCGGCGCCCGCGCTTGAGCGTCGCCTTCATCAGGTTGCGCAGGTCGCCCACCGCCAGCTTGGCCGGCGTGGTCGAGCCGCTCGCCATGGCCGTGACATAGGTCGCCTCGTTGAGGATACCCGTGTCGCTGTTGTAGCTGGCCGTGCCATCGGCGTTGATCGCCCAGCCCGCCAAGCCCTCCAGCACGCCCTCGCGCAGGAGCTGCATGGCATACATGCCCAGGGCCACCGGCGACATGCTGAACAGGTTGTTATCCAACCCGAAGAAGATGTACGCCTCTTGCGGCGACACAGTCACCTGGCTGATGCCGAAGCTGCTCTCGCTCATCTCCGTGCTGGCGTTGGCCCGCTTGGGCTTGAGCGCCGGGCGCGAGGTGAAGAAGGAGAGCGTGGTGTTGCCCGCCGGCAACCCCGTCTGCATGTCGAGCATGCCGACGATCTCGGAAATTTCCTCCATCGCGTCGTAGATCATGCTGTCGAGCGTCGTCGGGATCAGCAGCGAGCCGGGCGATGCGCCCACCTCCAGGGCCGCGCGCTCCTGGCTCCGCGCCAGGTAGGCCTTGAGTTGATCGGCCTCGCCGCGGAACGCCGCCGGCACTTCCATGCCGTTGGCCCGCGCGAGCAACTGCCGCGTGATCATGCCCAGCATCGCGATGTGCTCCTGGCGCCGCGTCGCGGGCGTGAGCTCAGCCGTGCGCACCTTGACCTGCTGCTGCAGCTCGCGGATCTGCGTCTCGCGCTCCGTCACGATCGGCTTGATCGTGTCGATCTCCGCGCGAATCGTCTTCATGTCGGCGTCACGCAGGCCGGCCGCCTTCTCGATCGCGTCGATCTTGGCGATGGCATCGACGTTCTTGCCGAGTTCCGCCCGCAGGGCGTCCAGGGCTTTCTTGATTTCGGTATCCATATTGGTTTTCCTTGTGGTTTGTGGCCCGTTACTTACGGACCATTTGCATCAGGCTCTCCAGCTCCGCGCGCAGTTCGGCGGTGTTGCCCTGGAGGACGGCCGCCGCGCCCTTGCCCTCCAGAGCCAGCAATCTGCCTTCGATGCTTTCGAGATCGCGTTTGAGCGATGCCGGCACGATCGGCGCAAGCGCCGCCGCCAGCATCTGCCTGAGATCGTCCGCGTCCTGCGCGGCAATCACGTCGCCCGCGGCGCGACAGCCGTTGCGCAGGGCGCGTGTCAGCGCCGCCTTGTCGGCCCCGCGCCCTACCGCCGAGAACTCGCTGAGCGAACTGCGCGAGACAATCTCGATGCGCTCGCTCGCCCAGCTCGGCAGCGCATCGTAGACGTCCGCGTCCCACTGCGCGGCGTATTGCTGCCGCGCCGTCTCCGCCGCGATGAAGTCGCTGGCCCGCACGCTGAAGCCGCCCGACCAGGCGCGCATGAATACCTCGCGCTCGGGATTGACGCCGTAGAGATAGGCATACTCGCGGCCCAACTGCGTGTCCGCGAACTGCACCACGGCCACGAGTTCGTGCTCTCCCCGCGTCAACTCGATCGCCCGTCCGATCACGTCCGCCTGCGCCGAGGCGTCGGCGCTGCGCGCATGTTTCGCCTGCACGATCGGGTTCGGCTCAAAACGCTCCTTGGTGTCGAGCCCGCGCATCAGTACGATCGCGCCGTCGCTGGCGAGTCGGTCCGTCATCGCCACCACGCCGCGCAGGATGCGTTTCTCCAGGTCGATCTCAGGCGGCCGTGTCTCGATCGCTTCTCTTGTGCGTACAATACTCATGGATCATCCCTCGTCGTCGGTCTCGCAACTCGTCAATTCATGTGGCCGGATTGCTTCTAACATCATCATGGCCAGGGACTGCGCTTGTGTCGGGCGTCCCTTCCGTGTGTATGGAGGATCGAAGTCAATCTTGAGATCGGCTTCGGCTCCACTGGGCTTATCAGTGACTGTTATTACAACCTTGCTCATGACTAGGATCCCTGTTTAACGAACGTCACAAAGCATGTGCAGTTGCAGACCTCGTCGGCCGGCAGTGTCGCGGCGCCGGGTGCGTCGCACTCGTATGCCCCGAGTTTGAACTTCTGATCGAGCGGGATCCCGGCGGCATAGGTCTGCGCCGCCGCTACGTGGTCGGGCCGCGGCTCGTCCGGCGAGCCGTGGTTCCAGACCTTCAGCAGCCCGCCGATCTCATCGGCCGCCATCAGCCGGCTTTCGTTCACGATCCCGTTCACCTGCGTGCGCGCCGCCGTCTGCGGCCGCGCGCTCTTTTCGCCCACGCAATTGTTCGCGTAGTAGTCGGCGATCTTGTCGCCCAGTTCGGCGTTGGTCAGTCCTTCGTCGAAACTCTCCTGGAGTATCTTGCGCAGCGCTTCGGAGGTCGTGTCGTTGGCCAACTGCCCATGCACCGTCCAGCGGTCGAGCGCCGTCTTGATGCGCGGGTCCGATATCTGGAAGGGATTGTCCGCTGCCTTCACCGCCAGCTCCTGGTTGGCGAAATCCCATCCCGCCTGGAACTCCTGCTGCCACAGCGGCGCGAGCCGCGCGGCCAGCGCCGCGTTCTCGGCGGTCGCGTCGAATATCTTTCCCAGTATCTGCTCGGCTTCGTCTCCGCGTCTCCGCGTCTCCGCGTGAGCCTCTCTCGCCGGCAGCCGCTTCGCCGCCTCCAGCACGCGCCCGCGCTGCTCCACCCAGAAGCGGCTCCAGCGCTTCGCCTCGTTCTTCGTCAGCGCCGCACGCAGCACGTCGAGCGCCTGGCGCTTCGCGTTCGCGCGCCCGCCGATCGCCCGTTCCAACGCGGCCAGTGCCGCCAGGGCGCCGCGCGGCGCGCCGCCGTTGCCGGGCGCGGACTGCGCGGGCGCCGGCGTCTCCGGCTCAAATGCCACGGCTGCCGCGATCATCGCCTTGGCGTCCGCCTCGGGAATCGTCGGGAAGGCCCCCACGATCATCAGCACGGCCGCTTCGCCCGGCAGCATGCCGCTGGCCACGCTCTGCACAATCGCGTTCAGGCTCGCCACCTGCGCGCCATTCAGCGCCTTGTCCTGGATGCCCTCGGCGGCGCCGCCCGCAATTGCCGCCGATGCCGTCGTCTCAGCTTCTGACGTCTCGCCGATCGCCTGCATGTTGAACGGCACGCGCGCGATGTTGTCCGCGTGCGCCGGCAGATCCAGATCGAGATACTCGCTGGCGTCGTCCGGCTTCCATCCCAGATTCACCAGCGACTGCACGTCCTTGACCTTCGCCTGGCGCGCCCGCACGAATACCGGCAGGCTGCTGCTGTCGGCCACGAAGCGCGCGCCCGCGGTGATCGCCGGCCAGCGCGCGAAGATCTCGTTGTGCAGCCCCTCGATCACCTGGATCTCACCAGTCCCCACCATCTCCCACCACATCCGGATCTGCTCGTCCGTCGCGCTGCCCTGGCTCAGGCCCGTCTCGCCGATCAGGTCGAAGGTCATCGCCGGCGCCACGCGGAAGACGCGGTAATAATCCTGCCGCAGTGCCGACAAGCCTGCCAGGAACTCCATCTCCTGCGGCGTCAGTCCCAGCTTCTCGGCTTTGGCCTGGCCCCAGGTCACGCTCACGCCATGGCGTTTCTTGATGCCGCTATTCTGTTCCTGCCACGCCTGCTGCAATTCACGCGCCTGCTCGCGTGTGCTCAGCCCCGGCGCGCTCAGCATGAAGCTCGGCACCGACCCGTTCTTGAGCAGCGCCAAGTTGGCTTCGCGGATGCCGTTGTCGTTGAGGATCGTGCGCCGCAGCGGTGTCACGGCCGTCAGCGCGGCCAGCGGCGCGTCGGGATTGTAGCCGCGGTGAATCACTACCTGCTCGCGCTCGAAGCGCCGTTGTTCGCCCGTCACCGGGTCGCTGTAGCGCCACGCGCCAACCGTGGGCGTGCCGCTGGGCGCGTAGATGCCGTGCTCGACGGTCAACCCCGCCGGGTGCAGCGGCACCAGCGCGATCGGCTTGCGTCCATCCGCGTCCACGTAGATCGCCGCCACATCGTAGAGCGTTAGGTGCGTCTCGATCGTGCGCACATATTCACCCCACAGCATGTCGCGGTTGGGCCGCTCCAGCAGATCCACCAGCGGCCCGTTCTCGACCGTCGTGGCGCCGTCGCGGCCCGGCCGCTCCGCCCGGAACTCCACGCCGCCGATCGCGTCGCGCCGCGCCCGCACGCAGGCATAGACCATCACGATGTTGCTGGTGGGCGCGTTCGCGCCGCTATTGATGTCGCTGCCTAGCACGTCGCCGATTGTCGTGGCCGCGCCGGCGCCGACCATCGGCCCAAAGGTCTGCCACAACCTCTGGCGCGCAAAGCTCACGATGTCGCGCATCACGCTCACGCCGCCGCCTCCCCGTCGTCCATCAGCCAGCCCCACGATCCGCCGCCGGCATCCCAGTCCGCCGCGCGCACGCACAGCGCTAGGGCCGTGCAGCGGTCGCTGTGTCCCTCGCGCGTCCGCGGCGCCCAGTAGTCGTAGGCGCCGTTGTTGAGCCGCTGCTGCATGGCGTGCAGGTCCTCGCGCACCTCGCGGCTCACCGGCACACGCACTGTCACCGGCGCCTCGAAACGACGGCGCAAGCGCGGGAACATCTCGCGCTTGCTCTTGAGCGTGAACGTCACCAGTTCCACCTTGCCGAACTTGTGCCCCTCGGGCCGCC
>JAQULY010000069.1 GCA_028718445.1 Kiritimatiellia bacterium | reverse complement strand
AACGCCAACGCCGACGCCATCATTTTCCGTTTCATGGTCATCTTTACCACCGGTTGTATTCAGCGATTCGGCGACAGGGGGCCCTTCGCTTTGGCGACAATGCGAGTCATTTTCGCGGCCTCCACAACCACCACCGCCACAAAGTCCTTCTTTCCAGCCGCATAGACCGGAGTGAGCCACCACAACGCGCGCGTGCTCTCGCCAGGCTTCAACGAAGCCAACGCCGACACGGCCTGCGACCGCAGATCCACCCCCGCGGGATACCCCATCCGCGCGGTCAGCCCTTCGATGGGCTTGTCCGAGACGTTGCGGATGGTAGCCTGCACGGTCAGCACGTGGCCAATGGCCAAGTAGTCGACATCCGTGTCAAGGTCGAGTCGCACTTCCAACGGAAGGCGCGGAATAAGCCGAGTGGCGACGACCTGAACGTCGCCCGAACAGGTCAGGCGCAACCGCGCCGCGTCGGCGTTGGCGGGCGCGGTCGCCAGCACACGCGCGGTCTTCACCGAGGCTTTCTCCACCCGCGTCTCGCCGAACTTGACGCCCGCCATCACATCGTCATAGCCCACTTCCGTCCGCCGATACCAGTTCACCGACGGCACGCATGCGCCGGATCCCTTGTAATCCGCCTCGACCTCGTACACATGTCCTGACTGAACGTCCAGGAAAGCCTCGGATGTCAACACACTCTCGCCCATCACGCGAACCGGCAGGCCGCTCTTCGCCGGCCAGGTCACGACCGACGGGACTTTCAGCACGTAGGATTCCCAGCCTTTCCGATCGATCGTCAGATTGACGGCGCCTGTATTCAACGGCGTCATGGTAGGCCGGTCAAAGTCGCGCACCAGGCGACTGTTGTTCCCCATTTCTACGCACGCGAAGGCATCTCCCAAGGCGGCCGGATACCACGCCGACTCTTCCGGAGCCGTACCCTGAACAAACCGCTGCACGTTGAAAAGGAGGCGCGGTCCGCGGTCCGCGGAATAGAGGCACGACTTGAAGGGAACCTCCACTTCCAGGAAATAGCCATCCGGAGTCCGACGCGACACGGCGCGCGATCCCGCATTCCAATACTTCACGCCGTAGGCGTCGCTTTTGTCGACCGCTAGGCCGCCCGCCGTGGCGGTTACCGTTACCCGGCCGGAGGTGTTGCGGAACCGGTATTGCCAGGGCTCCAGCGTGATCGACACCCGGTCGTCCTTTTCAATCGCGCTCTTGTCCGCCCGTTCTTGGGCGTTCGCCACGATGCTGGCCGGATCCTGCCGACAGGCGACGGCGAAGTAGAACGCCTGGTCGTCATGAAGAACTTTGAAAGAGGTGGCATATTTTGACGTCTCCGCGAATGCCAGCCCATTGGAACCGGAGGCCGGGATAAAGCTCCGGTATTCCGCCACCCCTTGCCAGCAAGCGTCGTCGCCCTTTCCATCGAGTTGCGGTCCAACCGCCACGCGCTTGACGCCCACAAGCCGATCCGTCAGTTTGGCCAGCGTCGCCTTGCGTTCGGGCGCGATCCGCGCTTTGGCGGCGAACTCCTCCACGCGGCCGGCCACGGCTTTTTGTATGTCCGCCTGGGAGAAAGCGGGTTTGGCCAAGGCCTCGCGAAGAGACTTGTCCACGATGCCGTCGATGACCCGTCCAAGCCGCTTGGCGGGTGTGTCGATCGGGGGCATGCGCCCATTGCAGAAATTCAACGTGATTTTATTGGAGGCGCAATTGGCCAGCTCATAGGCCTCCGCGTCAAACGGCGCCTGGTTCCGAGCATGTTCGGAAAGGTCTTCCAGGACCGAGGCGTCATCGAACGGCACGGGATCGATATACGGGCGCTGGCGCCAGATAATCTTTGCGCGTTCGCGGGTGGTGACCTGGCTGGCGCGAATCAAGGCCAGGCGGCCTTTGACCTTGGGATCTCGCGCCAACTTTTCAGCTTCCGCGAGATCGTTGTCCAGGCGGGCCATGATCTCCGGCGTGATTAACGGCAGCGGGGCTTCATGCGTGAAACAATAGGTGCTCCAGGCATCCGTATGCCGCTCATGGTAGGGATAATTGGTCCAGGCTTGCTCAATGGCGTTGTAGTAGTCCGTCATCGGCGCCGCCGCCTCCTTGAACATCCCGCGGATCCAACGATCGAGCAGCGCGTCCACGTCGCTATCCGGATCGTTGCAAAGTTTCAGGTTCACCCAATAGCGCGGACCGGAGCGCGACATGGTTTGAAACGTTTCCGCATAGCTCATGGTGTAGCCGGCTCTGTGAAGGAAACGCACGGCCTCGGCATGCGTATGCGGGGTGTAGATGGGGATATAGCCCTCCTGGTACATGTAATCGTAGGAAGCCAGGTTCGGCGTCAGGCGCGCCCACCGCCGGTAGCGCAACTCCTCCCATTTCCGAAATTCGGGATTCACCCAGGGCGTCTTGGTGCCGACCACCTGGACAACCACGTTGGGGTTTGGCCGCAGGTCGGCCGGCGGAAGATCGTTGCCGGCATAGACAAACGCCGTGACTTTCCTGCCGGGGAACTCATCCTGAATGGCGTCGCCCACATGCCAAAGGAACTTATAGTAACGCGCGGAAACGCCGCCGGTGACATGATAAGGGATGGTGTCGAAGATGGGATCGTTCATGCCGTCGGCCGCGCGACAGTACTCGCATTCGCAGCAGCTCCACGATCCATCGTTCAGACATAGGGAGAAACTCTTCGCTTCCGGATTCCGCCGGAAGTATTCCTTCACGACCGTGACGGCCCGTTCAAGCGACGCGGGCGAGGCCATGCACGGCTGCCAGAAAAAACGGCGTCCTTGCCCGTTGGGCCGGGTATGAAGCGCTTGCCGTCCAGCAAGGGAAACCATTCGGGATTCGTCAGGCGGCCGGCGTGATAGATTTTCGGTCCAAGGCCGTGTCCAAAATCCATGTCCAGGGGCCGCTCGCCGGCGCGCGCGCCCCATTCGCCCATATAGCCGGTGGAAAAGGCGATGGCCGGCTGGAAGGTCACGTCCAGCCGGTCGAAAACCAACTCCGGCTTGGATGGCACTTCCTCGCCAAGGTCCGTCGGCCAGAACCATTCCACCCCGCACTGCTCCTCCAGGACCGCCGCGCATCCGCTGTAGGTTCCCCAGGCGTTCACGCCGCAGATCAGGAGCCGGCCGGGAACGCTCTTCGCCACGTAGCCGCTGCGCTTCAGGTTCTCCGGCATCAGGCGCGAACCAAACTGCCGGACCGCGAACCGCGTGGGTCCGACAATCACCGCCGCCGGTTTCCCCTGCTTTTCCCATTCGGTCTCGCGGATGACGATCAGCTCTTTGCCGGTGATCTTCCGAAAATACTCCCGAAGCAACTGCGCCCCGAAATACGTCAGGTTCCGTTGATCCGGGTACCAGGAGGTCATCGTCTTGTCTTTGTCGGGCAACTTGTCAAAAGCCGCCTGCTCCATCCACTTGTCGTCCGGCACCACGATATGGCTGGCGCTCTGGTCGCCGCCGATCGTTAAATCACGGCGATCCAGGCTTGGACCGTCGGCGGCGCAAAGGCTGAATGCTAAAAGGAACAACAGGGGAATGATGATCTTTCTGCCGTTCACCGCCGCCAATGCCGTGCTCCAGGTTCGCTTCATGGTTTCTCCGTTCATATTAAAAAATCACGGCGTCGCGGGAGCTCCGCCCTCCGAATGGTATTGTCCGTCTTCATTCTGGAGGCGAGGTTCCACCCGAGCCCTTATTTCGTGCAATCGGCATGCGGTCGGGGTGGAACCCGACCCTCCACATTCATGCATATCGGAGGGTGGCGCTCCCGCGACGTCGTTCCCCCTTGCATACGACTTGTAGGAACACCAACCCGCGCCTACCGAACGATGATCACGGCGCCTCGCGAAACCACGCTTAGCTTCGTGATGAACGAATCCGCCCATTGATAGGTTATCTCGCCCGTAGATCGGGCGGCATCCGGCGTCAAGGGGAAATTCGTGGAAAACGTCTTGCCCGTGAGGTAAATGTTGTTGGCGCCGTCCACCGCCACGGCCTGCCCATAGTCGCTGCCGGATCCACCCAGGTAGGTTGCCAGCAGAAGCTTGGAGCAGTCGGGCGTGAACTTGACGACAACGGCGTCATTGGTGCCGACACTGCCCAGTGTTGTCTGGACGGCGTTCTTGAGGGGGAGATTGGTGGACGAGGCGCTCCCGACAATGTAGATATTCCCGACGACGTCGAGCGTCATGTCGATCCCCGGATTGTCGAAATCGTTGTTGCTGCCGCCATAGAAAGAAGCCGACCGCAGGGAGTCCTCGCCGCTCAGCGTGGTGTCGAACCGCGCGAAGAGAAGGTCATAGCCGCCGGCACAGGTGGCTTTCCACGCATTCTTGGTGGGCGCTCCGGCGGCAGCCTGTCCGCATAGATACACATTGCTCGCGTCGCGCACGGCCAGGCCAATGTCGTTATTTCCCTCGTTGCCTGCTGATCCGAAATAGGTCGAATACAGAATGTTCGTTCCGGTCGGATCGAACTTGACCAGGTACATGTCGGAGTTTCCACCAAACGTGGAGTCATAAGCATTGACGACCGGAAGACCCGCAGAGGATGTGGTCAGGACCAAATAAATGTTGCCGTCCGCGTCCAGGGCGATTTTGCGGAACGCGTCGCCACCGGCGCCGCCGAAATAAGACACGAATTGCACGCCGCCGGTCGAATCGAACTTGGCGAAGACTCCGTCGGACTTGCCGCCGCTCGTTTTCTGATAGGCGTTGGGCGTCGTCGGCATGTCCGTCGACTGCATGAGGCCGGCCACATACACGCAGCCGGCGGTGTCCACGGCTAACCCGTATAGATGGTCATCGAAGCCGGAACCGCCAAGATACGTGGCGTAGAGGATGCCGGTTATGCCGGTTTTGCTGGGATCGAGTTTCATCAAATGGCCGTCGTAAGAGCCGCTGTTGGTGGACTGATAGGCGCCGGGAGTCACGGGCGAATCGGTGGCGAAACTATCGCCGGCAACCCAAATGTTCGTTTGACCGTCGAAGGCAAGACGGTATCCCTTGGCGCTTTGGTTCGGATCGAACGTAAAACCGTAATCGGTCGTTTTCAGGCTTGGGCTAAAGATGAACACGGCGTGGTTGTCCGGAGCCCCGCCCGCGTAAGCGGGACGTTGGGATCCCGTCCATGCCAGCCTGTTCCCGGTTAACGCCAAGCCAAGCCCGTCGTCCGACCGATAAGTGCCGAACATCGACGAGTATTTCAGGAGAACCGTTTCCGCCATCCCCAGCGATGTCATCATCGCGGTTGCCGTCGCGACGACGGCCATGCACTTCATCCTTCCAACTGTCCTATGCATTGCTGATTTCCTTCCTTGATCGTTGCCCGTAACAAAATCGGCAGCGCGGGCAGAGGCTCGCGCAGAGTCCGTTTCCAGAGAAGGCCGACCGTTTCCTTGGCGAGCTCGTCCACCGAGTACTCGCAGCGCACGACCGGCACCCCGTAGTGCAGATGCACCCGATTCGTGGCCTCGGTCATCACCATGATCTCCTCGGGAACACGCATGCCCGAAGCCAGCAGCGCTAGCGCCACGCCGCGCGTCATGATATCGTCGGACACGATCAAGCCGTCCGGCATCCCCTCGGGCCTGCCGCGCCAGTCGGCGATAAGTTCCTTGACCCGCCGCTCGGTCTCCGCTTCCCGCTCAGCGGCCGTGCCCTTCAGCGGCCAGTACAGCATCTCCAGATTTGGGATGCCGCTTGCGGGCGCATCGTCACGCGTCTCGGCGGAATCGGGAGTCTCGTCGTTCTGGAAGACGATCCGCAGATAAACCAGCCGCCTGCGTCCCGCACGCGACAGGAATGCCGCGCAGTCGCTCATCCCCTGGCGGGGATCCCAGAGCACATCCTCTTCCTGCAGCACCATGGGGAGCGCGATCTCGCGCCCCATCATCTGGGAGACGCCAAGACGCAACGCGACGTGAATCTGCCCCTTGAAACCGCAGGTCTCGAGATCGTGTTTGAGATGCGCGATGGTCTCGTCCTTGCGCGGCTGGTCCGCCGCCGTCAGAGGATTCAGACCGTCGTAAATGCGGCAAGTCCACTGGTGCCGGCGGGCTTCGGACTTCAGGGCCTCGGCAAAGGCCCGGTAAAAATGGGCCGCCTCGTCCGCCAGCGACGGGCCGAAGAGAATCGCAATGGGAGCGGTCTGCGTGCCGCGCCGGACGAAGGTGCCGTGCTTGCGCCGGCGTTCCAGCAGCCCCTGCGCAACCAGCGGAGCCATGCCGCGTTGCACCGATGTCAGATGCACATTCCAGCGTTTGGCAAGCTCGTGTGTTGTCGGCAGTCGGGCGCCGGCCGGCAGTTTGCCGGACGCAATCTGGCGCCGCAGAAAACCGCCAATCTGCTTGTGCACGGGTTCGGCGGCCACAATATCAAGGTCGAGTTCCATCTATCTTTCTCTAAATAACGAAAGTCATTATAATAGGAAACATATCGGCTGTCAATAAGGGCAATCACGATTTTGTTGACGGTGCCAGGACGGTACCAGGACGGTATCCCTCCATGGTCTGCCGGTTTCGGTGGCACGATAGCGGCGACTCTCCGTCGCGCTTCGCGCTATGGATGGCAAGCTGCGAACGGCCGACGAGTGGCTGGCTGTCCAATCGTTAGCCGTTCTCGTCGCCGTAATCGTTCACCGACCGGCGCCGCCGCCTGCACCACAGTCGCGGCCCTGGGAGCGCATGAAGCTGTCGGCGCTGCGCTTCCGTGCCAAGCCTCCATGTCCCCACAGCACGCTCACATGCCCCCCCACTTGCATCCATCGTGAACGCAATTCGAAAAGTCCGTTGAACGCAATTTGACAATTATGGCGAACGCAATTGACAAAATATGAAACGCATGGCAGTCTAACTACATGCGGAAGTACATTCCCAGAATCGTTGACAAGAGCATCGCCGAAGCGCTGACCATCTTCGGTGCCGTCATTATCGAGGGCGCGCGGGGTGTAGGCAAATCGACATCCGCCGAACACGCCGCCGGCAGCGGGATTGCGCTCGACAGTTCACCGGAAGCCGCCGCGCTGGCGCAAACCAATCCGGCGTTGGTCTTCGAGGGAAAGGCCCCTAGACTCATTGACGAATGGCAACTGGCCCCTAACGTTTGGAATGCCGTCCGGCATGAAGTTGACCGTCGCGGCATCCCAGGTCAGTTCATATTGACGGGATCGGCCACCCCCGCCGACGAGTTGACCCGGCACAGCGGTGCGGGACGTTTCGGCAGAATCCGTTTACGCACCCTCTCCCTGTCGGAAGCCGGGCAATCGACGGCGCACGTCAATTTCTGCGATCTGTTCTCGAAGGAGACGGAAGTTGAGGGAATCGGCGGGCCCGACATTCGGAAGCAGGCCGAATGGATGATCAAGGGCGGTTGGCCATTTGTCCTCAATCTGGAGGAGAAGAAAGCGTCCGCCTATCTTCGAAGCTATTTGGAGGATACCGCTCGTGTCGATGTCGGCAACCGAACGGATCGGCAACGGGTCAAGGCGCTCCTCCGTGCGCTGGCAAGGAATCTCTGCACGGAGACTTCCATTCGGAACCTCATGACGGAAGCGCAGATCGCGGAAGAAAGTCTGGACAACGACACTGGCGTATCGACGCCCACGATTCGCAAATACCTCGACAGCCTGGCGCGGATTTTCATTCTGGATGAGTTGCCCGCATGGAAGACGCACATCCGCTCGAAGGTCCGGCAACGAGTCAGCCCCAAATGGCACTTCGTGGACCCATCGTTGGCCGCCGCGGCGCTGGGAATAGATTCCGCACGGCTACTATCGGAACCCAAAACGCTTGGCTTTTTCTTCGAGTCGTTATGTATTCGCGATTTGAGGGTCTATGCCGATGCGTTGGAGGGCGAGGTTGCGACCTACCGGGACGAAACCGGTCTTGAGGTCGATGCCATCGTCGAATTGCGCGACGGGAAATGGGCTGGATTCGAGGTGAAGTTGGGTGGATCCAGTTTGATCGAAGAAGGTGCTCGGAGTCTGATCAAATTGCGCGACAAACTACCCGAACAGCGGCGCGATGAACTAACGTCGCTAAATGTCCTCACCGCGGGCCACACAAGCTACACACGTGCGGATGGCGTTAATGTGATTGCGCTCGGGCACTTGGCCTTCAACAAGAAACAGGAGTGACCCTAGAAGGAGCAGTTCGGGCGCGCTTCGCGTGCCCGAACTGTTCTTGTTTATGGCTACCGACCCCCCTATAGGATGAAGGGTCTCCTGAACATTGGGCAGGCGCATGGGACGTTGGTCATTCCCGGCGCCGGCAACGCCAACGGCGTTGCGCACGATAGCCCAGGGTTGCGGCGGAGCCGCTACCCTGGGTAGATGTGATTAACGTTGGCAACCCCAACGGGGTTGCGTCAAATGGGGGTAGCGGCAGACGTTTCAAGATGAATATCGGGCGCTCCTGCGGAAACACAACCTGCAATGGGACGAGCGATATGTCTGTGATTGACGCAACCCCGTTGGGGTTGACGACGCGCATTACGCTTGCCCAGGGTTGCGGCGTAGCCGCAACCCTGGGCTAACATATGGAATCCCTTTGGGATTCATGGCGTTGTTTTGTCAGGGGCCTTCAGGTCTTCCAGGCTCAGTGGTAGATGTGGCCGTTGCTCTGAAGGCGCAGGGCGCCGCAACCGGGAAGGTGCGTGGCGGGGCTGTCGGCGATCTTGGTCCGGGGCTCCTCAAGCTCCTCCAGACGCTCGAGTTTGCCGTCGAGGTAGTCTTGCAGGCGGCGCCGGAGGTTCTCGAAGACGCCCAGCAGCCCGCCATAGCGGCGCTCGAGGATTTCCCAGCCGAAGGGCTTGTGATTGCGGTGCCAAAGCTCACGATGGTTGGCGTTCATGGCCTTGACGGCCTTGACCGCCGCCGGCACGGTCGCCTCCAGCAATTTACGCATAGCCGCGCGATCGCCCCGGCGATAGGCCTCCAGCAGGAGGGTCGGCAGATCGGCTTTCAGCGCCAGAACCTCAGCCAGCAGGCAGGGGTGCCTGAGGCGGGCGTTGGCCTTGCCTTTCTTGATCCTGGCCCGCAGGTCTGCCGCCACGGCGGCGTAGTGAGACCCGAGCCGGTGGCCGTCGAGTTGGGGCTGCCAGAGGCCGTAGAGCGGGTCTTCCCACAGGAACACCTTCGAGGCGGTGGAGGCGACTCCCTCCAGGAAGTCCGGCTTGTCAATGGCCTGTCCGGCCTTCCAGTCGTCGTAGTCAACGCCGAGGGTTCCCTTAAGGTTGGCCTTGGTGTAGTCCAGGGAGGGATTGCCGGTGAAGCTCATGTCCGCGGCGTACTGCAGCAGCGGCAGGCACGAGAAGTAGTCGCACTCGGTGCCGTCGTCGCCCCAGGCGGTGATGACCAACTCCTTGACGCCGTTCTTGAGCGCGGAGGCGACGCAAGGGGCCAAGGTTTGCTCGGTGTAGTCGTAGGCGCTCCAGAAGCGATCCCATGTCTGGACGCCGGGGGCCACGATGGGAGTCTGACCCATCTCGACATGCTTGGCGATCATGGCATCGTAGTCGCTCTCCTTGAAGTGGTAGTAGTCCCAGTAGACCAGGTCCACATCCTTGGGAACGGCGTCCCGCACCGCCTGTGTCACGTCAATGGACGTATCGTAGTAGCCGTGGGTCTTGGAGAGAGCCCGGAAGAACATGTCGCTCCACATCATGGGACGCAGGCTGAGTTCGCGGGTGATTCTGAGCACCCGGTCGAAGTGTCTGGCGATGATCTCGAAGGGGGGCACGAATCCGTGCCTGGTGAGGTAGACGCCGCGGCCGAGATCCCAGGCCTCATCCATGCAGATGTGGATGCGTCTTGATTTGTAGGGGGCGCTGGCGGTCCGGACCATCTTGGCGATGAATTCGTAGGTGGCCTCCTCCTCGCAGAGCAGTACCGACGAGGTATCCTTGATGCAGGCATAGGCGCCGTATTGGAGAATTCGCTGGAGGTGCGCGAGCGTCTGGATGCAGGGGATCATCTCGATGCCAAGGGAGTCGGCAAGCCGATCGAAGTCGCGGAGTTCCTCCTGACTGTAAGCACCGCGCAGGTAGCCGAAGAGCGGCTCGCCGGGGATTTTGAAGGTATCCTCGGTGTAGAGCATGAAGCCGTTGAGTCCGGCCAGGGCCATGAAGGCCAGCCATTCCTTCATGGCGGCGCCGTTGAGCACGCCGTTACGGGAGACGTCGAGCATCACGAAGGTCTTGTCGAACTTACGGGTTTCGCGAATGTCCAGGGTGGCGTAGGCGTCGCGGCGCGCGTTGAGCAACCCCAGGCCGCGGAAGGCGTCGTTGCGCTCGGTGTAGCCAACCTCGATCCGCCTGCCGACGCCCTTGAGCAGGACGCCGCCGGGCTGCCGGGTGAAGCGGATTTCGGGGAGGGAGGCGTCCTGGAAGTCCAGTGGCACGGTTCGGGACACGAGTTCGAGGCCGTCCCGCAACTCGGCGGGAGCCATGTTCAGCGCGACGAAGAAATTTCTGGTCATGATGAGATCCTTGGCTGCGATTGACCGCGTAGCATATCAGCTTTAGGAAAAAAAAGGCGGCCCGGTGTAAGCCGGGCCGCCATGTGGCGATCGCTATGCTAACTATGCGTGTCCAGATCAGGGTGTCGGAATCTCGACGAAGTCTTCCTGGTTGGCGCCGCTATCGGTCAGCGTGTAGTCGCTGCGCGTCAGGTCGTCGCCAATGACGAAGTTGTCCTGACTGAAGTTGTCCGTGGCGACAATATCCACCACCTGCGCCGAGGGTTCGTCATCGGTGACCACGATGTACATGCCGTTCTCCATGTCCCCGATGTTGTTCTCGATGATAGTGGCTGAGGAGACGTCCGCGGCCGAGTCGAAGTGCACCAGCACACCGGCCAGGCCTTGGCCGTTCAGGAGCTGATCGAAGTTCGGGTTCTCCACGATGTCACCCAGCGAGGGCGGATTCAGCGGGTCGTAGCCGCCAGGCTGCAGGATGTTGTTCAAGCCCGGGTAGACCGTAGGCATGTCGTCCGGATTGAACAGCAGTTGGTTGGCTCCCAGCAATTCCGCGGGTATGCCATAGAAGCCGTGGCCGGAGATGTCCGAGATCAGGCTGAGTGCCGTGAAGCTATCAACCAGCAGGGCATCGTCGCCGCGGATCGTGTTGTTCTCGATCGTGACGGTCATGGCGGTGCGCGGCGCCGAGTCGTCCTCGCGCGAGGCGGTCGCCAGCACGCCCACCAGGCTGTCGGAAATGTCGTTTCTGAAGACATAGACGTCGCGCAGGTTGGCGCCGTCAATGCCCGCCAGGAAGACGCCGATGCCGCAGTTGGCGATGTCGTTGTCGCCTACGTACAGACCGCGCAACGAGGTGTCGGAGCCGTAGGCCACACCCAGCGTGCCCGCGAGGTAGTCCGAGACGGTGTTGCCCTCAACCGCGGCATCCACAATCTTGCCGTCGCCGAACGCCATCAGCGAGATGCCGGCGATGCCGACATTCTGCAGCGACAGCGGCACCGGCGCGCCCTCCAGCAAAGGATCGACATAGCCGAGTCCGGAACCTGTCAACGTGTTGTTGTTCACCTGCAGACGATTCAGCTTGGCGTCCGAAATGGCCACGGCCGTGATGCCAAGCAGGTTGTCGGAGACGGTGTTTGCGGCGATTTCGCCGTCGCGCATGTTGGCGTCCGATACGCCGACCACGGCGATACCCGCAACATTGCGGCTGACACGGTTGTCCAGGATCGTGAAGTCGTCAACGTTGGCGCCGTCCGTGCCGACCAGACCGATGCCCAGCACACCCCAGTCGGGCAGCGCCATATCGGTGATCTCGGTCGGCAGCAAGCTGGGCACGACCGCCTCGACCAGGTCGAGCGTTCCGGGCAGTCCGGCGCCGCTGACGGTGTTGCCGCTGATCGAGAGGTAGCGCATGTTCGCGTCCACCGCCAGTCCCAGAATGCCGACCAGGTTGCCCTGGACAACGTTGTCGTCAACGCTGCCGTTGCGCGCGTCGGAATCCATGCCGCCAAAGGCCACTCCCAGAACCTCGTTGCGCACGGTGTTGTCGGCGATGGTGAAGTTATCGAGATCGCTGTTTATACCGATCAAGCCGATGCCCAGTACGCCGGCGTCGCCCGCCGGCAGCGCGCTGGGATCGTCGGCCAGCAGCGAGGCCAGCGGAATGACGCCGCCGCCCTGCACGCGGTTGCCGACGATCTCGAGATTCTGCATGTCCGCGTCGATGGCCAGGCCCAGAATGCCGACCAGGGCTTGATTGACCTGGTTGCCGGCAATCCGTCCGCGATTCATGTTGGCATCCACACCCACGACGCCAATGCCGACAGCCTGCTGTCGGAGGGTATTGTCATGAATGTCGAAGTCGCGCGCGAGCGCATCCACGCTGACCAGGGCGATGCCGCTGATGCCGGGGTCATAGGCGCCAACCGGGTCCAGAAGCCCGCCCAGCACGCCGTTCACGGTACTGAGCGTGCCGCCACCCACGATGCTATTGCCGCCGATCTCAAGGCGGCTGAGGTTGCCGCCATAGAGACTCAGACCGGCGATGCCCAGCAGATTGCGCTGCAACTGGTTGTTGGCGATGACGCCGTCACGCGCGTCGGTGTCGTAGACCGCCGCCACGCCAATGCCGAGCAAATAGTCGTTGACGCTGTTGCCGGTAATCGCGAAGCCATCAATGTTCGCGTCACCGATGCCCAGGAGTCCGATGCCGGCCAGGCCGATTTCGGGCAGTTGCACGGGGTCGGGACCGAAAAGGGTCAGGCCGAAGTCCTGCAACAGGGGATTGACGCAGCCCAGGCCGGGCGCGCCGATGACCGTGTTGCCGGCGATGCGAATGTTCTGCATGCTGGCATCGCTGACGGCCACGCCCAGGATACCGGCGAGGTTGTTCTGCATCAGGTTGCCGGAGACGACGGCGCCGTCCATGCTGGCTCCGCCGCCGGCGGCAGCGCCGATGCCGATCAGGTAATCTTGCACCAGGTTGTCGGCGATCACGGTGTGATTCATGACGGCCATGTCGCCAACCGCGACTGCGCCAACGCCCAGCAAGCCGGCGTCGAAGCCCAACGAACCGGGCAGCGCGTCGCGGAGCGTGTCGCCGACAGTCTCGGTATACGTCTCGTCCCACACGCCGTAGTTGCCGGTGATCAGCGCTGCCAGCGTGCCGGCATGGGCCAGCGCGATTTGGTAGAGGCTGTCCAGCCCGCCGCCCGTGAGTTCATTGCCGCGGACCTCGAAATCGAGCGTCGTCAGGTCCGTGCCCAATCCCAATGCCAGTCCGGCGATGCCGATTGCCGGATGCTGCACCAGGTTGCCGTTCACGCGCGCGCCGATGTCGGCGCCCTGCGCGGCCACGACCACGATGCCGCCCAGCGTCGGGAAGGGCAGCGTGCCGGGATGATCGGCCGGGAAGCCGGGGGAGGGCGGCAGCACGTCGGTGAAGAGGTCCGAGAACAGTTCGAAAGGCTCGATACCCGCCAGGTCAACCGTCCGTCCCGTGATGCGGTTGCCGACGATATCCACCTCGGCGCGTCCGGTCATTTCCATGCCCAGGAACCCGATGCCCAGCAGGGCGCCCTGGATATCGTTGCCGGCAATCACGGCGCGTCCGCCCACGTCGGTCATGGCGCCGATGCCCAGGCCGACGTTGCGGAACTGGTTGTTCACGACCGCCAGATCGAAGTCCGCCACCGGCCCGTAGGTCGAGACCACACCCGCCGCGAGGTTGCGGAAGATATTGCATCCCACGGTCAGGTCGCGCACGTCATGCGCGTAAATACCCGCCAGCGGCGCGAGCGTGCCGCCACCGAAGGGGCTGGTCCACGGGCCGCCAGCGAAGGGCGCGGCAGTGAACTCGAAGCCGCGCACCTGCACCAGGTCGGCGTCCGCGATTTCCAGCACGGCGGGCGTCAGCAGCGCGGGGCCGCACTGTCCCTCGATCACCGGACGACCGTAGCCGTGCGACGGCGGATCGCCGCGCCCGACCGGGCAGCCCTCGCCGTGGAGATTGATGCTTTCCCCGACCAGCACGTTCTCGCGGTATGGACGCGACGCGCCGAAGACGTAGACGTTCGGGTAATCGCGCGCGGCCGACTCATCCACGCCTTCCTGCACCACATCGAAGGGATGCTCGGCGCTGCCGTCCTCGGCCAGGTCGCCAACGTTATCGCCGTATACGAAGATGACATCCCGCAGGAGCGCGTAGTCGTCCGTGTAGCGCTTGGTCTTGGTAGTGAAGGTCTGGGTCAGTTCCAGCTCGTTGCGCACTTGGATCTGCGGGTCGCGCATGATCATGTCGAACATGCGTTCCGGCACCGCCACGGGGCCTTCGCCGTCGCCGCGCCAGGCATAGGCGTCGCCTTGGGTGAGGGCCTTGAACTCCTGGCAGCCCAACGGCAGGCGCAGGCGCGCGCCCAGCAGGTAGTCGGTGCCATAGAGGTCCTCGTCCTCAAACCACTCGGCGTCCAGGAAGAGGCAGTTCCAGGCACGGAATTCGAAGCGCGCCTTGACGCCGGAAACGTCGTTATCGGAAGCATTGCCCTTCCAGGTGGGCTCGAAGTCGTAGTAGCCGATGAACAGGCGCGTCTCGTAATCGCTCCACCGCTCCGGGAAGGGCAGTTTCACGCCGATCTCGGCATCCCAGCCTTCGCGCGGCACATCGTAGATGTCGTAGCGATCGGTGCGATAGCGGCTGGTCTGAACCGTGCGTGCGGTTTCGCGAATTTCGTGGCCCTCGGCGTAGTCGTCATAGGTGGTACGGGATTTCTTGCTGACCAGATAGGTCTCCTCTTCGGTGCCGACAAGGTTCTTCTCGTTCTCGGGGAGGTAGAAGTTCACGCGGGCATCCACCCACGTGGACAGCATTTCGGCGCCGAGGCCCAACTGGTTGAACTGGTTGTCGTCGCTGGTCCAGCGCGAGTCGTAGAAAATGTTGCCGCCCAGGATGGCGTTGCAGCGATCGAGGTAGTGGCGATAGGCTAAACCGGCATTGAACTCCTGCTCGCCCTCGTCGGCGAAGGCGGCGCGCAGGTCGCCCAGCAGCAGACCTTGTCCTTCAAAGGTCGGCCAGAGCGGCAGCAGTGCGTCCATGCGTCCTTCCAGGTAGTCCTCGCCGCCAGCGGCTCCCAAGGTCAGCATGCCGGGAGATTGCAGCGGTTCGGTTCGCTGCATCTCCGGCGCGGCGGCTGGCGTAGCGGGGGCTGTTGCGGCGGGCTGGGCTACCGCTGGCGCCGCGGGCGCGGGGGTGGCCGGCTGGGCCACTGCGGGGGCCGCCGGTGCTGCCGGAGCTGCCGGAGCTGGGGCTGCCGGTTGAGCTACCGCGGGGGC